>NZ_JBSRVX010000055.1:0-165156 GCF_055134745.1 Actibacterium sp. | reverse complement strand
GCTGATCTGGGCGCAGAACATCAAGGACGTCACCTTGCGCCAGTTCGGCACCGGGGTGTCGAACCTGAACGAAGTGGCGCAGAAGGTGAAGGAAGACCTTGGATTCACACTGGAAATGACGGCGCTGGATTCCGACAGCGTCACCCAGCGCGCCGCGACCCAACCCAAAAGCTTTGACATCGCCGATATTGAATATTGGATCTGCAAGAAGGTCTGGCCGACCGGCAACCTTCAGGCGATGGATACATCCAAGATCAAGAATTACGACAAGATCGTCGGCATCTTCCGCAATGGCAAACTGACCCCCGACAGCGTGATCGCCCAGGGCACCGCGCCGCATACGGTGGGCTTTACATCCGGGGCCGACGGCACGGATTTCGTGCAGGAAGAATCCGGCTGGATGACCCTGATCCCGACAATTTACAATGCCGACACGCTGGGCATTCGCCCCGATCTGATCGGCCGCCCGATCAAGAACTGGTCGGAGCTTCTGAACCCCGAATTCAAGGGCAAGGCCTCGATCCTGGATATCTCGTCCATCGGGATCATGGATATGGCGATGGTTGTCGAATCGATGGGCGAATACAAATATCCCGACAAGGGCAACATGACCAAGGAAGAGATCGACCTGACGATCGGCATCTTTACCGAGGCCAAGAAAAACGGCCAGTTCCGCGCCTTCTGGAAATCCTTCGACGAAAGCGTGAACCTGATGGCCTCGGGCGAGGTGGTGATACAATCAATGTGGTCGCCCGCCATCACCGCCGTCAAATCGCGCGGCATTCCCTGCGTCTATCAGCCGCTGGAAGAAGGCTATCGCAGCTGGGGCGGCGGCATCGGCCTGTCATCCGCGCTGACCGGGCTGGAGCGGGACGCGGCCTATGAATATATCAACTGGTATCTCGATGGCTGGGTCGGCGGGTTCCTGATGCGTCAGGGCTATTACTCGGCGGTGCCGGAAACATCGAAGAACCATATGTCCGAAAACGAATGGGGTTACTGGTTCGAAGGCAAGCCGGCGGTCGAGGTCATCACATCGCCCTTCGGCGATCCGCTGGCGCAGCCGGGTGAAACCCGCGATGGCGGTTCGTTCTATGATCGCATGGGGTCAGTGGCCTGCTGGAACGCGGTCATGGATGAAAACCAGTATATGGTCCGCAAATGGAATGAATTCATCGCGGCCTGATGCAACATCGGGGGCGCGGTCCGGCCGCGCCCCAAACCCGGGCGGACCCAATGGAAAAACTTCTGCGAAACAAGGCGCTCAGCGGCTGGCTGCTGGCCATGCCGCTGACAATCATCCTGTCGTTGTTTCTGGTTCTGCCGATCATCCTGATCGTCGTGGTCAGCTTCTGGCGCGCCACAGAATTTTCGATCATCCCCGCCTTTGTCCTTGAAAACTATGAATTTCTGTTCGGCTCTTCGGTCACCTATCAGGTGTTTTTGAACACGTTCAAATATGCCGGCGTGACCTGGGCGCTGACGCTGGTGATCGGGTTCACCGTGGCCTATTTCCTGGCCTTTCACATCCGCAGCCAGACCTGGCAGATCGCACTGTTCTTGCTGTGCACCATCCCGTTCTGGACCTCGAACATCATTCGTATGATCAGCTGGATCCCGTTTCTGGGCCGTAATGGCATCGCCAATTCCGCCCTGATGTCATGGGGTGTGATAGATCAGCCATTGGAATGGCTTTTGTTCAGCGATTTCGCGGTGATACTGGCCTTTGTTCATCTTTATACCCTGTTTATGGTCGTGCCGATCTTCAACACGATGATGCGCATCGACAAATCCCTGATCGAGGCCGCCCGCGATGCCGGCGCCACCGGCGCGCAGATCATGTGGAACGTCATCATCCCGCTGACCAAGCCGGGCATCATGATCGGCACCATCTTCGTGGTGACGCTGGTGATGGGCGATTTCATCACGGTGCGCTTCATGTCGGGCAGCCAGTCGGCCAATGTCGGGCGTCTGATTTCCAACGATATCGCGCTGCTGGCCTATCCGTCGGCGGCGGCCACGGCGGTCGTGCTGCTGGCAACGGTGTTGATCGTGATCGGCATCCTGTTGCGCTTTGTCGATATCCGCAAGGAGCTGTGACCATGGAACCCCGCCCCCGATCCTTTTATGTGCTGGCCACGCTGTTCGCCCTTTTCCTGCTGTTCCTGTACGGGCCGACCCTGACCATTGGCATCCTGTCCTTTCAGGGGCCGGGCGGCGGGCTGACCTTTCCGATGCGCGGCACCTCGCTTTACTGGTTCCGCGATCTGTTCGAACAACAGGCGGTGGGCGATATCTGGGGCAGTTTCGGGCGCAGTTTCGTGCTGGGCCTGATGGTGATGATCACCACGGTCGTGGTGTCGGTGATGGGCGGGCTGGCCTTTCGCAAACGGTTTCCGGGGTCGGGCGTGCTGTTCTATCTGATCATCACGTCGCTTGTGATCCCGTCGATCCTGATTTCACTTGGCGTGGGGCTGATGTTTTCGCAGGCGGGCCTGCCGGTGCATTGGTCGGGGTCGGGCTTTGGGGCGCAGCTGACATGGACCCTGCCCTTTGGGCTGCTGATCATGTTCGCCGTGTTCAACCGGTTCGACAAAAGTTACGAAGAGGCCGCCCGCGATCTGGGCGCCACGCCCTGGCAGACGCTGCGCCATGTGGTGCTGCCGATCATCGCGCCATCGCTGATCGGGGTGGCGCTGTTCGGGTTCACGCTCAGCTATGACGAATTCGCCCGCACCCTGTTGACCGCGGGCAGCTATAACACCCTGCCGCTGGAAATCTTCGGGATGACAACCAATGTGACAACGCCGGTTCTGTATGCGCTGGGAACGCTGACAACCGGGTTTTCGCTGATCATGATCGGGTTTTTCCTGTGCATCGCGTGGATAAGCGCGCGGCGCAAGGCGCGGGCCGGGTCGGATGCGGGCAAAGGCTTGGTATGATCGTCCTGATCAATCCCAACAGCACCGGAACAATGACCGATGCGATGCTGCGCACCGCGCGGCAAACCGTGCCCGGCGCCGCGTTCGAAGGCTGGACATCGCATGACGGCCCCCCCGCCATTCAGGGCCGCGCCGATGGTGATGCCGCAACGCCGCCGCTGCTGCGGCTGGTGGCGCAGGCCGCAACCGCCGGGGCCGCCGCCATCATCATCGCCTGTTTCGATGATACCGGCCTGACACAGGCGCGCCGCATCGCCCCCTGCCCGGTAATCGGAATCGGACAGGCCGCCTATCACATGGCCGCCCTAGCGGGTGACCGGTTTTCCGTTGTCACCACCCTGGGCGTATCCGTGCCGGTGTTAGAGGAAAACATTCGCGCCTATGGGCTGGCGGGCCATCTGGGACGGGTGCGTGCCAGCGAGGTGCCGGTTCTGGTGCTGGAGCGCGATCCGGCGACCGCCACGGCCAGCATTGTCGATGAAATCCTTGCCGCCGAACGTGACGATAACGTGCAAAGCATCGTTCTGGGGTGCGGTGGCATGGTCGATATCGCGCAACAGGCCCGGGGCAAGACCAGCCTGCGGCTGATCGACGGCGTGCGCGCCGCCGCCCATATCGCGGCCGCGCTTTAGCCCACCGCGCGGCACGCAGATGGCACGCTCAGTTCGCTGCGGTTCGGGCGCAATCTTGGGACGGAAGCTGCAGGAATTCGCGCAGCCCGGCCATCTGCGCCGCGATCTCGGGACGGCCCTTATCGCGCAGGCGCGCCTCAAGGGCTGCCAGGGCTTCAACCTGCGTTCGGGCGATCTCCATGAAATCCTGTGCCGATGATATCGTCACCCCGCCACCGGCGGGCGGCAGTTCCAGCGAGACCCCTGTTCGGGCCTCGATCCAATTCATATCGTCACGGTGACGGGCGATCAGCCCGCCGGTCAGATCGGGGCTGAAGGCGAATTTCGTTTTGCCGATCGAGCTGAGCTGAAAGATGAAGGCATTATTGGCGCGTGTCGCCTCACGAAAGCCCCTTTTGATACCGCCCGCCAGCCGGCGCTGTGCGAACAAAAGCGACAGCGCCTCTAGCGACAGGCTGTCATTGGCGCGCACCGGGTCGACCTGAGGCATTTCGATACCGGCGCGGGCGCTGAAATCGGTGACAAGATCGCCGCCACGCATCTGATCACGCAGGAATGGAACGATCTCGACGTTATCGCGGCCAAAAACCTGATCAAGCCGTTCAAAGCGACGACGATAATGCGGCCATAATGCATTTATGTCTATTTCTGACTGTCCGGCGCTTTTAACACGTTGCTGGAACGAACTGCTGGCAAAGGAAATCGGATCGCGGGCATAGGCGATCACCCTGATTTCGTCGAAATAGGGTTTGAAGAACGCGGCCATGTTCTGCACCCCAAGCGTGTTCGCGGTGGGCTGGGTGATGTCTTCACCCGAAAACAGCGTCACGGCAGCCTGATTGGTCGCAAGGGCTTGCAACAGCTTGTCCTGCCAAAGCGATTTTTCGGCGGCAAGGGCGGCGTCGCTCCAGCCCTGGGTGACGAAAATATGATATTTTCGGGCGATCTCGGGCGGCTGGAACAGCAGCACGAACATTTCCGAATGATTCACTGATTTCCAGTCGATATAGTGAAAATCCGGACGCGATATCTGCGCGAATGACCGTTGAATGGAACTTGTGCCGGTCTTGTTCATGCCGGCATGGATCACAAGCTTCATCGGTCTCTCCTGTTTCGACAACAACGTCCGGCGGTTCAAAAAAAATACTATCCAAAGGCATTCAACAGATTGCGCGGGATTTGCGCAACGGCATTTGCGCGGCTTTGATCGTTGTTTCAGGGCTGCTGGCGACGGGCATGCGAGGGGGCGATGCCAAGCGCGTCGCGGTATTTTGCGACCGTGCGCCGCGCCAGGTTCAGCCCCTGCGTGGCGGCCTGCCGGGCGATGGCCTGATCCGACAGGGGGCGGGCGCGATCTTCGGTGCGGATGATGGTGCGGATCATCTGGGCAACCGCATCCTGCGACCGGGGCGGCCGGTTGTCATGCCCGGCCACCGCGCGGCTGAACAGCGCCTTGAGCGGCAGCACACCGCGCGGCGTGTCGATCATGCGTCCAGCGATGGCGCGGCTGACGGTGCTGACATGCAGGCCGACATCATCGGCGACCCGGGTCAGTGACAGGGGGCGCAGATGGCCCGCGCCGTAATCCAGGAACACCTGCTGATGGGCGATGATGGCCCGCGCCACACGCAAGACCGTGACCTGACGCCGCCGAAAGGCGCGCATCAGCGCGCGCGCCTCGGCACGGGCCTGCCGGTCGTCCTGGGCGCCGGGCGGGGCGATATGCAGTTCCGGCAGTGTGCTTCGGTTCAGATCGACCTGCCACCCTTCGCCCCAGCGGCGCACTGTCAGATCGGGCGGGAAAACCGGGGCGGCATCATCGGTAAAGGCCTGCCCCGGCTTGGGGTTCAGGCCACGGATCAGCCGCACCGTCTGGTCGATCTGCATGGTGGAACAGCCGCACAGCCGGGCCAGTGCCGGCAGGTCATTGGCGGCCAGCAGCGGCACATGATCCAGCACGATTGCCATCGTATCGTCCAGAAATCCCGCCTCGGCAGCCTGCAGGCGCAGGCATTCCGCCAGTGACCGCGCGAAGACACCGACCGGATCGAATTCCTGCAGCCGGACCAGAACCGCCTCGGCTTCGGTCGGGGCGCAGCCCTGTCGGGCAGCGATATCGCCGGGTTGTTCGGACAGCCAGCCGCTGGGGTCAAGCGCATCGAGAAACGCAAAGGCAATGGCGCGCGCGCGGGGATCGGGAAAGCCTGCGTCGATCTGATCCGCGATATGGCGGTGCAGGCCCGGCCCCGGCTGGGCCAGCGTTTCGGCATCGCCGCCGCCCCAATGGGCGGGCAGGCGCAGCTCCAGATAGGGATTGGCATTGGCCTGTTCGGCCAGATAGGTCAGCAGATCGGCCCCGGTCATCTGCAACAGGCGGATCGACATCTGCATCCCCGGCGTCAGCGCCAGCGCCGTGGTCTGGCGGGCGGTCTGGCGCAGGTGCATGGCCGGGCTGATCATCTGTGCGGGTCGCTTATGCGTCCGCCGCCGGCGCGACCGGCAACAGCGCGGCGGCAATGCGCCGCCCCTCGGACAGCAGCACGTTATAGCTGCGCGCGGCGGTTGGGCTGGCCATGATCTCGACCCCCAGACCCGCTTCTTCCAGCGCCATCCGCAGCGCGGCCGGTATATGCGCGATCTCGGCCCCGGTGCCGATGAACAGCACATCGACCGATCCCGCCAGCGCCAGCAACGGCGCTGTATCGTCAAACCCGCGCCAGGGCGACGCACCGCCGTCAGACAGCAGAACCGCCCCCTGCATCACCTGCCCGCCCACGCGGAAAAAGCCGGGCCCATAGCCATCGACGGGCCGCGCATCGGTATAGACGATCTCGTTCAGGCGCATCCTTGTTCCTTTCGGCCACGGGCGGCCCGCTGCTGGCTGGGCCGCACAGGGCGTATCATAAAGGATCATCGCCACATGCCCAAGCCGGTTCACACCGGCCGGGCAGGATTGTCAGGCATCAATATTCGAGAACTGGGTGCCGGCGGCCCCCTTGTCGCCCTTTGACCAGTCGCGCTTGACGCCCAGCATCAGCACCACGTTCTTGGCGACATAGACCGATGAATAGGTCCCCAGGATGACGCCGATGGTCATGGCAAAGACAAAGCCCCGGATGACATCCCCGCCCAGCACCAACAGCGCGATCAGCGCGATCAGCGTCGTGCCCGATGTCATCACCGTGCGCGACAGGGTTTCGTTCACCGACAGGTTCATCACCTCGCGCAGGTCCATCACCTTGTATTTGCGTAGGTTTTCGCGCAGCCGGTCGAACACGACCACGGTATCGTTGATGGAATAACCGACGATGGTCAGCAGGGCCGCGATGATGGTCAGATCGAACTTGATCTGGAAGGCCGCAAAAATGCCGATCGTCACCACAACGTCATGGATGAGGGCTGCCACCGCGCCCAGCGCGAACTGCCATTCGAAGCGCAGCCAGATATAGACAGACACCGCGACCGTGGCCAGCAGCACCGACAGGATCGCAGTGCGGATCAATTCGCCCGAAACCTTGGGGCCTACGCTTTCGACCGACGGAAAGGCGATGGCCGGATCGACGGCCTGCAGCGCCGCTTCGACCAGCGCGACGGTTTCGGGGGTGATCGCCTCGGCGCCGTCTTGTGCCTGGATGCGGATCTGGGCGACATTCCTGTCGGGGCCGAAGCTGGGATCGAACACTTCGGTGATCGACACATCGCCCAGGCCCAGCGGCGCCAGCGCGGCGCGATAGGCCCCGACATCGACGATCTGCGTGCTTTCCGTGCGGATCGTGGTGCCGCCCCGGAAATCAATCCCGAAATTCAGGCCGAACACCGCCGTGGCGATGATCGACAGCACGGTCAGCACCACCGATGCGCCAAAGGTATAGCGCGCCAGGCGGAAGAAATCATAATTGGTTTCAGCGGGAACCAGTCTCAGGCGCATGGCAGTCTCCTTACACCACGATGGTTTTGGGGCGGCGGCGCGCCAGCCAGATCGCGATGATCAGCCGGGTGACGAAGATCGCCGAAAACACCGATGTGATGATCCCGATGCCCAGCGTCACGGCAAAGCCGCGCACCGGGCCGGTGCCCATGAAGAACAGGATCGCGGCGGTGATCAGCGTGGTCACATTGGCATCCAGAATTGCGCTGAAGGCACGCTCATACCCCAGTTCGATCGCCCGGGCCGGGCCCTTGGCGGTTTTCAACTCTTCCTTGATGCGTTCGAAGATCAGCACATTGGCATCCACCGCCATGCCGATGGTCAGCACGATCCCGGCAATGCCCGGCAGGGTCAGCGTGGCGCCGATCACCGACAGGACGGCAAAGATCATCGTGATGTTCAGCACCAGCGCGACATTGGCGATGATCCCGAACAGGCCATAGCTGGCCGCCATGAACGCCAGCACGGCAACACCGCCGACGATGGCCGCGATCTTGCCCGCTTCGATACTGTCGGCCCCCAGTTCGGGGCCGATGGTGCGTTCTTCAAGGAAGGTCAGTTCGGCCGGCAATGCGCCCGCCCGCAGCAGAACCGCCAGGTTGGTGGCCTCTTCCACGGTGAAGTTGCCAGAAATCTGGCCCGATCCGGTGCGGATCGGTTCGTTGATGCGGGGGGCGGAAACGACCTCGTCATCCAGCACGATTGCGAAGGGCGCGCCGACATTGTTGACGGTGTAATCGCCGAATTTACGCGCGCCGGTGGGGTTGAACCGGAAGTTCACGACAGGCTGGCCGTTCTGATCAAAGCCGGGCTGGGCATCGGTCAGTTCCTCGCCCGTCACCACGGGGGTTTGTTCCAGCACATAGAAGACGCCCGGTTCATCCTGTGCGGGCAAAAGCATGTTGCGGGCGCCGGGGGCCTGATCGCCATTGGTGGTGCGACTGATGACGGGGTGAAAGGTCAGGCGGGCAGTCGTGCCGATCAGGGCCTTCAGTTCGGCAGCCGATCCGATGCCCGGCACCTGGATCAGGATGCGATCGGCGCCCTGACGCTGGATGGTGGGTTCGCGGGTGCCGACCTCATCGACCCGGCGGCGAATGATCTCCAGCGCCTGCTGGATGGTGCGGTCATCGGTGGCCTGCTTTTCGGCATCGCTCAGCGTGACGTTCAGCACCGCGCCCTCGCCCGTGACCTGTATATCGTTCGACCCGACCCCAGTCAGGGTGACCACAGGGCGGGCCAGGGTGCGTGCCGCGGCGATGGCCGCGGCCATGCCTTCGGGGTTCGATATCTGCACGCGCAGCACGCCCGGCGGGGCAGGCTGGCGGCGGATCGTGCCAACACTGTCGCGCGCATCGCGCAGCGCGTCACGCAATTCGGGCCAAAGCCCGTCCATGCGCGCGGTATAGACGTCTTCCAGGTGAACCTCGGCCAGCAAATGCGCACCACCGCGCAGATCAAGCCCCAGATTGACCAGCCCCGACGGCATCCAGCCCGGCCAGGCGTCACGCGCCGCAACCGCAACCGGGGTTTCCCCCGATCTGGCGATTGTGGTCAGCGCGTCATTATGCCCTTCGACACGGGCATAAAACAGGTTGGGCACTGCGAACAGCACCGCCAGCGCGCAGACGCCCCATATGACGACCCGTTTCCACAGCGGCAGGTTCAGCATGGATCAGGCTCAGACTTTTTCGGCAGGTTCTGTGCGTGTCAGAACCTGGGCGATGGTCGAGCGGATCACCCGAACCTTGACGCCTTCGGCGATCTCGACCTCAAGTTCGCCATCTTCCTTGACGCGGCTGACCTTGCCGACGATGCCGCCCTGGGTGACGATCTGATCGCCCCGGCGCAGGGCTTCGACCATTGTCTTGTGCTGTTTGACCTTCTTTTGCTGCGGACGGATCAGCAGAAAATACATGATCCCGAAAATCAGGATCAGCGGCGCAAAGCTGGTCAAGGCACCGGCAGGCCCGCCAGATGCGGCCTGTGCGAAAGCAGGTGTAGCAAACATATGAATCTTCCCGTCCTGTTTCGGGGCGGTTGTCCGCCCCCTGCGATTGGCGCGCACCCTAGCCGCGCCCCCCGGCCTTGGCAAGGCGATGCGGCGCGGCATATCAAGGGGGGTGGCTGGCCCTTGTGGGCGCGATATGGGGCCGCATCGGGAGACCGTCAATTGCAGGAAGGCAAATGAACCACCGCTGGCGCTGTGCATTATGTCTGCTGGCCGGGCTGTGGATCGGGCCTGCCGCGGCCCAGACAGCGCCCGACTGGCCCGCCATCGGGCGCGTCACCTGGGGAGCCGTCGATGCGCCATCGGCCTGCACCGGCACACTGATCGCGCCCGATCTGGTGATGACGGCGGCCCATTGCGTCACCACGCGCGACACCGGCGCCCCGGCGGCGGTCGGGCGCATCCATTTCACCGCCGGCTGGCGGGATGGCGCATATTCCATCCATCGCACCAATGCCGCCATCACCCTGCCCGATGCATTTGCCGGGCCTGCCCATGCCGGCACCGCCACCGATCTGGCGCTGATCCATCTGGATGCTGCGGTTTCGCCGGGTCAGGCCATCCCCCTGCCCCTGATTGCGCTGGATCGTGCCATCCCGCCCTTCACCCTGATCGGGTATCGCCGCGAAACCCCTGCCCGCCTGCACCGGCAGGACAATTGCGCCCTGCTGGGCGGCGCGCCGGGGCTGATCGTTCTGTCCTGCCCGGTTGTCACCGGCAATTCCGGCGCGCCGGTGCTGGCGCCCATGTCTGATGGCTGGGGCGTCGTCGCTGTCATCTCGGCGCGCGCGGGTGGCGCATCGGTGGCGGTGCGGCCCGATCAGGCCTTTTCGTCACAGCCCTAGACATGGGCCGATCCGCCCTTCAATTATGCGCAGGCTTGGGGCATATGGGGCGCAAGCCCGCTGACAAAGGACCGCGCCATGCATGATATCAAAGCCATCCGCGAAAACCCGGCCGCCTTCGATGCGGCGTTGGTTCGGCGGGGCACCGATCCCATTGCAGGCGTGGTGCTGGATCTGGACAGCAAACGCCGGGCCAGCATCCTGGCCGCCGAAACCGCGCAGGCCGAACAGAACGCGGCCTCCAAACTGGTGGGGGCGGCCAAGGCCAGCGGGGACGAGGCCGAATTTGAACGCCTGCGCGCCCTGGTCGCCGCCAAGAAGGCCGAGGTTGCCGCACTGAACGATCAGGCGCGGGCCCAGGACGCGGCGCTGACCGATCTGCTGCTGACCATTCCCAACCTGCCCCATGACGACGTGCCCGATGGCGCGGACGAAACGGGCAATGTGGAAATCAACCGCTGGGGCAGCCCGCGCGCCTTCGATTTCACGCCGCGCGAACATTACCAGTTACCGGCCGTGCAGGACGGCATGGATTTCGAAACCGCCGCCAAACTGTCGGGCGCGCGTTTCGTGCTGCTGTCGGGGGCGGTGGCGCGGCTGCACCGGGCGCTGGCGCAATTCATGCTGGATGTGCATACAACCGAAAACGGCCTGACCGAAACCATCACCCCGGTTCTGGTGCGCACCGAAATGATGTATGGCACCGGTCAGTTGCCGAAATTCGGCGAGGACAGCTATCAGACGACCAATGGCTGGTGGCTGATCCCGACCGCCGAGGTGACGCTGACCAATATCGTGAACAACGTCACCATCGACGAAACCTATCTGCCGCGCCGTTATGTCGCCCATACCCAATGCTTCCGCTCCGAGGCCGGATCGGCCGGGCGCGACACCGCCGGGATGCTGCGCCAGCATCAGTTCGAAAAGGTGGAAATGGTGTCGATCACCAAGGCGCAGGACAGCGACGCCGAACATGCCCGCATGACCCGCTGCGCCGAAATGATCCTGGAACGGCTGGAACTGCCCTATCGCACCGTGAAACTATGCACCGGCGACATGGGCTTTGGCGCGCGGCGCACCCATGATATCGAGGTCTGGCTGCCCGGCCAGAACAGCTATCGCGAAATCAGTTCGGTTTCGACCTGCGGCGATTTTCAGGCCCGCCGGATGAATGCACGCTACAAACCGGCAGGCGGCGGCAAACCCGAATTTGTTCACACGCTGAACGGCTCGGGCCTGGCGGTGGGGCGCTGCCTGATCGCGGTGCTGGAAAACGGCCAGCAAAAAGATGGATCGGTTTTGCTGCCTGCGGCGTTACATCCGTGGCTGGGTGGAAAGACCCGGATCACGGCGCAAGGAATTCTGGCATAATGGACCCTGTCCGGGCAGTTCTGGTTTTCGTCGCGACAGTGTTTTTCGTGCTGTCGCCCTTTGTATCAGGCAGCTTCAGCGGCGGCTTCGATCCGTCGCTGTTTCCCAACCCGCAGATGAACCCGCCGGCACAACCCGCCGGATGGGCCTTTTCGATCTGGACGGTAATCTATGTCTGGCTGCTGGTTTCGGCCGGCTATGGGCTGTTCAAACGCGCCAAGGATACTGCCTGGGAAGCCGCGCGCCTGCCGCTGATCCTGTCACTGGCACCGGGCGCGGCCTGGCTGGCGGTGGCGCAGGTGACGCCTGTCTGGTCGACGGCATTGATCATCTGGATGCTGGTCACGGCGATCCGGGCGTTGCTGGCCTGCCCCTTGCAGGATCGTTTGTGGCTGCGCACGCCGGTGGCGCTTTATGCCGGGTGGCTGACGGCGGCGGCCTGGGTGGCGGTGGCGCTGCTGGGTGCGGGGTTCGGGATCGGGCCCGGGCAGATCGGCTGGGCGGTAATCGCACTGCTGGGCGCGCTGGGCACCGGTGTGGCGGTGCAGGCGCGGCTGCACGCAACCCCGGAATACAGCCTGCCAATTCTGTGGGCGCTGATCGGTATCAGCGCCGCGAATTTCGGCACGAACTGGCTGATCGTGATGGTTGCGCTGCTGGGCGGCGGGGCGCTGGGTGTATTTGCATGGCGCCGCCGCTAGGTCGCGCAGGTTTGCTTGTTTTGGGCCCCGTCTGCGCCTAAGTCATACTGACCCAGCAAAAAGGCCGCGCATGACCCCCCAAGACGCCAGCGCCCAGACCGAATCGATCTGCCGTCTGGCGCCGGTGATCCCGGTGCTGACCATCCATGAGATGAGCACGGTGCGGCCGTTGGCGCGGGCATTGATCGCGGGCGGACTGCCGGTGCTGGAGGTAACGCTGCGCACCCCCGTTGCGATAGAGGCGATCCATGAGATGGCTCAACTCGAAGGGGGCGTGATCGGGGCCGGAACCCTTCTTACGGTGCAGGATGTGCGCGCCGCCCATGATGCCGGGGCCTTGTTCGGCGTCTCGCCGGGGGCCACTGACACGGTGCTGACGGCCTGTGAACGGATCGGGCTGCCGCTTTTGCCCGGGGCGGCCACCGCGACCGAGGTGATGACCCTGCTGGAACGCGGCTATGACATGCTGAAATTCTTTCCCGCCGAGGCCGCAGGTGGTGCTGCTGCACTGGCGTCCTTTGCCGCGCCGCTGCCGCAGGCGCGGTTTTGCCCTACGGGTGGCGTGACCCTGCAAAATGCGCCCGATTATCTGCGCCTGCCAAACTGCATCTGCGTCGGCGGTTCCTGGGTGCTGCCCGCCCGGATGATCGCGGCGCGCGACTGGGCCGGTATTCAGGCGCTGGCCGCACAGGCCGCAGCGCTGGCACGCTGATCGGGATTTCACTGGAAAAACGGCCCTAAGCGCCACGCCGTCCGCGACGCCCACCCTGACGCCGGGGGGGTGGCGGGTCTTGCATCGCCTGCTGCAGGACCTGTGTCATCGGGTGATCGGGATGAACAGGCTGATAGCGGCCCAGCAGATTGCCCAGATGCGCGGCCATGTCGCCCGGCACCGAAATGGCCCAGTCCAGAAAGATCGTGCGGCAATCGGCCAGGCCGATCCCCTCGATACGATAGGCTTCGCGGATCAGGCCGCGCGGGTCTGCGATATCCTGGGTCATGTCACCTCGGGCTTGCGGGTCAGAATTGTCGCGATCAGGTCTGCGGCGGCTTTGGTCTGGCTGTCCAGCGTGTCACCCAGTTGTTCGGGGCTGGGCGTATCCGTGGCGCGCAGCAGGAAATCGCGCGCGCCATTGCCAAGCGTTTCGGGCTGCAACGGCTTTTCGCTCAGCAATTTTCCGGCCACCTGCACCCGGCGCAACAGATCATAGGTTTCGCTCAGGGTGGCGGCCTCGGCGGGTGTCACCCATTCGGGACAGGCCCGCAACTGCGCACCGACCTGCGTGGCCGGGTTGCCGGCGGCCAGCGCGCAGGCCCCGGCGATCAGTTCGATATCCTGTGCCCGGCCCGGCCCAGCCTTGGTTTCCCAGCGATCGGCCACGGGCCGGGCTCCGGCCAGACGGGCGCGCATGTCGATCACCGCCTCGATGATCGCATTGCGGTCGGCCTTGTCGGCCAGCAACCGGGCGCGAAACCGTTCGACCCGCGCGCACAGCGGCGCAGAACCCGCCACGGGCCGCGCCCGTGTCAGCGCCAGATGTTCCCAGACCCAGGCCTGCTTGCGCTGATAGGACCGGAACGCCTTGAGCGAGGTCGCCACCGGCCCCTGATTGCCCGAGGGGCGCAGCCGCATATCGACCTCGTACAGCTTGCCCTCGGCCATCGGCGCGCTCAGCGCGGTGACCAGCGCCTGCGTCAGCCGGGCATAATAGGTGCGCGAGGGCAAGGGGCGCGGGCAATCCGACGCTTCGACATCGGCCGGATCATAGATCACGATCAGATCAAGATCCGATCGCGCCGTCAGCGCGCCGGCGCCCAGCGACCCCATACCCAGAACCATCGCGCCATTCCCCGGCGGCATCCCGTGTTTCTGCGCAAAGCTGGCCACGACCGAATCCCACAGCGCATGAACCACGGCCGCCGCCAGATCGGCATATTGGGCACTGGCGGTTTCAGGGTCGATCAGGCCCCGCAGCAGATGCACGCCGATACGAAAATGCCATTCCTTTTTCCAGCGCCGCGCCGCATCCAGCTGTCGTTCGTAATCATCGAACCGGGCCAGTTCCTGCGCCAGCAGGGCCGCCAGACCGGCCTGACCGGGCCAGTCGGCGAAGAAATCGCCGCCGATCACGGCATCCAGAACCCCTGCATTGCGCGACAGATACAGCGCCAGTTCCGGGGCGGTGGCCGCGATATCGACGATCAGATCCACCAGTTGCGGATTGGCCTGAAACAGCGCGAACAACTGCACCCCGGCGGGCAGGCCCGACAGAAAGCCATCGAAGGCCGCCAAAGCCTCGGCCGGACGAGAGGCCCGGTTCAGACGCGCCAGGATATCGGGCTTGAGACGCTGGAAAATCTCGACCGCGCGGGCCGATCGCAGCGCCGGATAGGTCGTCCAGCGTTCGACGATATCGCCGTGACCCTCGGGCGGGGCCACGGGGGTTGTGGCGGTGGCGCCGGGGGTAAAAAAGCCCTCGGCCAGGCTGGCCACGCGGTTCAGCCGGTCGGCCAGATCGGCGCGCAGGGCCGCCGTATCGCCCTGCCCCATGAAACGCGCCAGCCGGTCGAAACCCGGTTCGGTCTTCGGCAGGGTATGCGTCTGGGCGTCGTTGATCATTTGCAGGCGGTGTTCCACCTCGCGGTGGTGGCGATATTCACGGGTCAGGGTTTCAGCGACATCGACCGGAATCCAACCCTTGTCGGCCAGCCGCGCCAGGCCGGTCACGGTGTCACGCACCCGCAGGTCGGGATCGCGCCCGCCTGCGATCAATTGCCGGGTCTGGGTAAAGAACTCTATCTCGCGGATACCGCCCGCCCCCAGTTTCAGGTCGCGCCCTTCCAGCGCGTTTCCGTGCAGGCCCTTGTGGTTGCGGATCGTGATGCGCATGTCATGGGCATCCTGAATGGCGGCGAAATCCAGATGCTTGCGCCACACGAAGGGCCGCAGCCGGTCAAGATAGGCCCATCCCGCCGCCAGATCGCCCGCACAGGGCCGCGCCTTGATATGGGCCGCGCGCTCCCATGTGCGGCCAAGGCTTTCGTAATAGCGTTCAGCCGGCTCCATCGCCATGCAGACGGGTGTTACAGCGGCATCGGGACGCAGGCGCAGATCGGTGCGCAGGACATATCCATCGCCGGTCAGGTCAGACAGGGTGGCGGTCAGTTTGCGGGTGACGCGCACAAAGGCGGCGCGGGCGTCGAGATAATCCGCCGGATCAAAGCGCGACTGATCGAACAGGCAGATCAGGTCAATATCCGAGGAATAGTTCAGCTCGTGCGCGCCCATCTTGCCCATGGCCAGCACAACCATGCCGGCGGCGGTCGGCACATCGTCGGCGGTGGCGCCCGGCAGCTTGCCGCGCGATACTTCGGCCGCGACCAGCGCGCGCAGCACCGATTCGACCGAAGCATCTGCAAAATCGGTCAATGCGCCGGTCACTGTTTCCAGATCCCACACCCCGCCCAGATCGCATAGCGCGGTCAACAGCGCCACGCGCCGCTTGGCCTGGCGCAGGCCGGGGCGGTGCTGGTCGGGGGGCATGGCGGCGATATCGGACAGGATTTCGGCCAGCGCCGTTTCGGGATCGCCCGACAGAACCGGCGCCAGCCAGTCGGTTTCGCGCGCGATCAGCCCGGCCAGATAGGGGCTGCAACCCGCCGCGCCTTGCAGAAGTTCGCGGATCTCGGGCGGCTGTGCGGGCAGCAGGCCAACGGCATCGGCGCCGCGGTCGGGCTCATAGGCGATGGGATGGCGGGTGATACGGGCGGCGAGGGTCATGGATCAGTGATGCCGCGCGCGGGCGCGCGGGTCAACGGCGCTGTTGCCGCGCAGGGCCCGCAATACGGCCACGCCGCGTGCGGGGTAAAAATATTCCGCATTAAGTGTTTGTTTCAAACCAATTTATTCATCTATGTAAAAATCTTTAACATTCATCCTTGACGCGACGCGACCCAATGCCAATCTAGGCAATGTGAAAGACATTCACATCAACTGACACGGGGAGTTGTTCAATGAGTTCCGTCGCTACCTGGCCTTCACAAGCCGAATCCTGGCTCGATCAACGTGGCAAAGGTGCCTGGATCGCGGCCATGGTCCTGAGTTTCATCTTTTTCTGGCCGCTCGGCCTTGCCCTTCTGGCCTATATGATCTGGAGTAAACGCATGTTCAACGGATGCAAATCCCGCCGTCACAGCCAATTCCGCAGCCATTCGCATGGGTTCAAATCCTCGGGCAACAGCGCCTTTGACGCTTACAAGTCGGAAATGCTGAAACGGCTGGAAGACGAACAGGAAAGTTTCGAAGCCTTCCTACAGCGCCTGCGCGAAGCCAAGGATAAATCGGAATTCGATACATTCATGGACGAACGCGCCCGCAAGGCCCGCGATTCGGGCAATGGCGATACGATCGAAGCCTGATCGCCCAAGGGGCACCCCATGGCGGGGTGCCCTCTTTTTTCGTATGTTCCACCACAAATACCGCCGAAAGGAACACAATGAACGACACCGCATGGGGGCTGCCCGACCCGTATAGCCAGGCCGGGTTTTACGAAGATGTGCCGCTCAAACGCCTTCTGGCTTGGCTGGCCGATACCGTTCTGATCCTTGTGCTGACGGTGCTGGTTATTCCGTTCACCGCCTTTACCGGGTTGTTTTTCTTTCCGCTTCTGGCAACCGCAATCGGCTTTGCCTATCGTTTTCTGACATTGGCGGGGGGATCTGCCACATTGGGCATGCGCCTGGTGTCGATCGAGATGCGCCGCGCCGACGGGCAGCGTTTCGATACCACGACCGCCTTTTTGCATACGCTGGGTTACAGCGTGATGTTTTCCTTCGTCCTGCCGCAGGTGGCTTCGGTCGTGATGATGCTCACAACGGCGCGTCGGCAGGGGCTGCATGATCTGGTGCTGGGTACGGCGGCGATCAACCGGGCTGCATAAAATCGTTGCAAAACACTTGGCCTGTGCAGGCGGCTTTGCTAGCGTTCGCAAATACCAGCCTGGAAACCGCCCCGATCATGCGCCACACCCTGCCGATTGCCCCACAGTTTTATGTGACTGCGCCCCAGCCCTGCCCCTATCTGGCGGACCGGATGGAGCGCAAGCTGTTCACCGCGCTGCAAGGCGACGTGGCCGAGCGGATGAACGACTCGCTGTCCAAACAGGGATTCCGGCGGTCGCAGAACGTGCTGTATCGCCCCTCTTGCGCCGATTGCAGCGCCTGCATGTCGGCGCGCATCCGCGTGGCCGATTTCGAACCCAACCGCAGCCAACGCAAGACGCTGCGCCGCAATGCCACCCTGAAACGCCAGGCGACTTCACCCTGGGCCACCGAAGAACAGTATCAGCTGTTCCGCCGCTATCTGGAAACGCGCCATTCCGATGGCGGGATGGCCGATATGGATATCTTCGAATTTGCCGCGATGATCGAGGAAACCCCGGTCCGCAGCCGGGTCATCGAATATACCGCCCCGCCCAAAGGCCAGTCGCGCAAGCGCACGCTGGCGGCGGTCTGCCTGACCGATGTTCTGGATGACGGGCTGTCGATGGTCTATTCCTTTTATGACCCCGACCTGCCGGGCCACAGCCTGGGCACGCAGATCATCCTTGATCATGTCGAGATCGCGCGCGAGGCCGGCCTGCCCTATGTCTATCTTGGCTATTGGGTGCCCGGCAGCCCCAAGATGGGCTACAAGGCCAATTTCGCAGCCCTTGAAATCTATAAGCACGGCACATGGCAGGATCTGGGCGATCCACACGACCATTGCGCCGAAACCCATCCGCTGTCGGTGCCGCCGATCGCCGAGCAGGTGTCGCGCATCACCCTGCCCGATGGACGCCCGACCACAGGCTGAATTGCGCAAAATGTCGCATCTGGTGCGGATCGCGCAATAAAACGCAATCAAAGACGCCCGTCTTGATATATAATTCCTGAATTTGGCGGTTGACGCCCCCGAATGCCGCCCATAAAGTCCGTTCAGTTCAGAAAGGATCGCAAGATGGACATCATTCTTGTAGAAGTGGGACAATCGCGCATGGGCCGGTGACGGAGACCAGACGGTAACCCCATGCGCCCCCGCTCATCCGGGGGTTTTTTTATGGCCGCAGGGCCGATGACGGAGACGACAGATGGCACAGACAATGACCGGTGCGAAAATGGTGGTTCAGGCCCTGAAGGATCAGGGCGTGAAGGTGGTCTTTGGCTATCCTGGCGGCGCGGTGCTGCCGATCTATGACGAGATCTTCCAGCAAAACGATATCCGCCACATCCTGGTGCGCCATGAACAGGCCGCTGTGCATGCCGCCGAAGGCTATGCCAGATCAACCGGCAGGCCCGGCGTGGTGCTGGTGACATCCGGCCCCGGCGCCACAAATGCGGTGACCGGCCTGACCGACGCGCTGCTGGATTCGATCCCGATCGTGGTTCTGACCGGCCAGGTGCCGACCTTCGCCATCGGCACCGATGCCTTTCAGGAGGCCGATACCGTCGGCATCACCCGCCCCTGCACCAAGCATAACTGGCTGGTCAAGGAAACCGACCGGCTGGCCGAAACCATCCACCAGGCCTTTCACGTCGCCACCACCGGCCGCCCCGGCCCGGTGCTGATCGACATTCCCAAGGATGTGCAATTCGCCAGCGGCACCTATATGGCGCCGCGCGCGGCCAAGGTCAGTCATTACCAGCCACGCACCAAGGGCGATATCGCCATGATAACCCGCCTGGTCGAGGCGATGGAAACCGCCGCCCGCCCGATCTTTTACACCGGCGGCGGCGTCATCAATTCGGGCGATCTGGCGTCCGAGCGGCTGCGCGAACTGGTTGGCGCCACGGGTTTTCCAATCACGTCGACCCTGATGGGGCTGGGCGCCTATCCGGCCTCGGGCGAACAATGGCTGGGCATGCTGGGCATGCACGGGCTGTACGAGGCCAACCTGGCCATGCATGGCTGCGATCTGATGATCAACCTAGGCGCGCGCTTCGATGACCGCATCACCGGGCGCCTTGCCGATTTCAGCCCGCATTCGGCCAAGGCCCATGTCGATATCGACCCCTCGTCAATCAACAAGGTGATCCGGGTCGACATACCCATCGTGGGCGATATCGCATCGGTGCTGGAGGATGTTCTGCGCATCTGGAAATCGCGCGGGCGTATCACTAACAAGGCCGGGTTGGCCAAATGGTGGGCGCAGATCGACAAATGGAAAGCGGTCGATTGCCTGTCTTACAAAGGGTCGGCCAAGGTCATCAAGCCGCAATACGCGCTGCAACGGCTGCAGGCGCTGACTGCCGGGCATGACCGCTATGTCACCACCGAGGTTGGCCAGCATCAGATGTGGGCGGCGCAATATCTGCACTTTGAAGATCCCAAACGCTGGATGACATCGGGCGGGCTGGGCACGATGGGCTATGGGTTTCCGGCCTCGATCGGGGTGCAGATGGCGCACCCGGATGCGCTGGTGATCAATGTCGCGGGTGAGGCATCCTGGCTGATGAACATGCAGGAAATGGGCACCGCGATGCAGTTCCGCCTGCCGGTCAAGCAGTTCATCCTGAACAATGAACGGCTGGGCATGGTGCGCCAGTGGCAGGAATTGCTGCACGGTGAACGCTATTCGCATTCCTGGTCGGAATCGCTGCCCGATTTCGTGAAACTGGCCGAGGCCTTTGGCGCCAAGGGCATTCGCTGTTCCGACCCGGCCGATCTGGACGGCGCAATCATGGAAATGATCAACCATGACGGGCCGGTGATTTTCGACTGTCTGGTGGAAAAACACGAAAACTGTTTCCCGATGATCCCCTCGGGAGAGCCGCATAACAAGATGCTGCTGGGCGATGCCTCGACCCAGGGCGCGATCGGCGCCAAGGGCGCGGTGATGGTTTAGGAAAGGTCGGCAAATGTCTGCACTCAATATCAAAAAAGGCCAGTCGAAACATTCGGCCTATGACCTGCGCGACCCGAATTCCGACGTGGTGGAAACCCATACGCTGGCGGTGCTGGTCGAAAACGAACCCGGCGTTCTGGCGCGTGTCATCGGGCTGTTTTCCGGGCGGGGTTTCAATATCGACAGCCTGACCGTGGCCGAGGTGGACCATACCGGCCACCGGTCGCGTATCACCATCGTCACGCGCGGCACGCCCGCCGTGATCGAACAGATCAAGGCCCAGCTGGGCCGCATCGTGCCCGTGCACGAAGTGCATGACCTGACGGTGGAAGGCCCGTCGGTAGAGCGCGAACTGGCGCTGTTCAAGGTTGCGGGCACCGGTGAAAAGCGGGTGGAAGCCCTGCGTCTGGCCGATATTTTCCGCGCCAATGTGATGGACAGCACGCTGGAAAGTTTCGTGTTCGAAATGACCGGAACCCCCTCCAAGATCGACGCCTTTGCCGAATTGATGCGCCCGCTGGGGCTGGTGGAAATCGCCCGCACGGGTGTGGCGGCGCTGGCACGCGGGGCCTGATCCCGGCCTTGCACCCATGCACAATCGCTGTTCGCGCCCGCCTGATGTATCCGGCGGGCGTTCTTCTATATCCTGTTGAGGACAAGGAGACATGCCATGACCTTCAGACCCGTGAAATCAACCTCGACCGCCCAGCCGACGATGGAAGGCGCCGGGGTGCATCTGCACCGCGTGTTCGGCTTTGGCGATCCGGGCGAAAGCGACCCCTTCCTGCTGCTGGACGATTTCCGCAATGACGATCCGCGCCTTTATCGCGCCGGGTTTCCCTGGCATCCGCATCGCGGCATCGAAACCATCACCTATGTGCTGGAAGGAACGGTCGAGCATGGCGATTCGCTGGGCAATCGCGGGGTTCTGGGGGCGGGATCGGTGCAATGGATGACCGCCGGATCGGGTATCCTGCATCAGGAAATGCCCGCCGGAAACGCGCAGGGGCAGATGCATGGTTTTCAGCTATGGGCCAATCTGCCCTCGCGCCTGAAAATGACCGCGCCGCGTTATCAGGACATTCAGGGCAGCGATATTCCCGAAATCATCGACGATGACGGCACGCGGGTGAAGATCGTCACCGGCCGTTTCTGGGGAAAATCCGGGCCCGTCGACGGTATCGCGGCCGAACCGCTTTATCTGGATATCTCGGTGCCGCCGGGGCTGCGCAAGGTGCTGCCGGTCGACACCCATGCCAATGCCTTTGCCTATGTCTTTGCCGGATCGGGGACGTTTCGCGATGCCTCTGCCCCGCTGGGCGTGCGGGTCGAGAAAGAGTTCCAGGGGCAAGAGCTGAACATCCGCGACCAAAGCGGCAATCGCACGCTGGTGCGGTTCGATACCGGGGATGCCATCACGGTGCAGGCCGGGGACGAGGGTATCAGGTTTCTGCTGATCGCCGGGCGTCCCCTGCAGGAACCGGTGGCCTGGCATGGCCCCATCGTGATGAATACGCAGGATGAATTGCGGCAGGCCATGCGCGATCTGAACAACGGCACCTTCATCCGCGCCCGTCACTGAGCCGGTTCCGGCGGGCGCCTTGCGCGGAAAGGCGCGCAGAAAAGAAGAAGGGGCGCCCGAAGGCACCCCAGTTTCGCTTATCAGGCTCGCTTATTATTACCGCTCGAGTTTCTGCCTGCGGCCTGATCCGCGTCAGGGGCGAGCGCACCCGCCCCGTGTAAGGTTGGGAAGGGCTGACCCGCCCTTCCCAATTTTGTGCCGGTGGGGCGCTACCCGCCCCACCGTTCTTTACTTTTTGTTCGGGCGCTGTGTTAGCGCCGACGCCGCTGCTGATTTGGCAGCTGACGAGGACCGGGGATCACGAAGGACCTTGGACGCAGCAGATGCGGCCTTGGCGCTCGTTACCTCGGAGTTTTTACGCTGAGCCATGCTCAACTCTCCTCTTGTCCACAGCCACATGGGGATATCCCATGTATTTCCTGTGGGTTAGCAGCGCGTCATTGATCACCGAACAAAGACGTGTATTCACCTCTCTATCGGCCCAACTGGACCGTTTGGTCAGTCCCTCGCCCGCACTGGTTAAGCGGGGGACAAGCCGGGGATCGGTGTTGGCGCACCGATCCCCAACCCTCAATCTCTTCAACTACACCCCGACGTCCCGCCGCAGGTGTTGCATTTCATGCAGGTGCCGTTGCGCACCAGCGTGTAATTGCCGCAATCGCCGCAGGGGTCGCCCTCGTATCCTTGCATCTTGGCCTTGGTGCGGGCGTCCATGGCGACGGTGCCGCTGGACAGGGCGGTGTTCACCTCGGGCACCAGCGTTTGCAGGGCCGCGACCGGATCGCCCGACACATCCAGCGCCGTGGCCCCCATCATGCCGCCTTGCAGCACCACCAGATCCTGCGGCAGACGCTTGCGCAGATAGCCGGTGGAGCTGATCTGTTTGAGCACCTCAAGCGACCGGCTGGCGGCGGTATCGGACAGCTCGCGCACATTCGATACGCCCTCTTCCTCGCCCCGGCCGATATCGTCGAACGATGCGCCTTCGGGTTTCACATGCGCCAGATCAGAGCGGTCCAGATAGCTGACCGCCAGTTCGCGGAAGATGTAATCCAGGATCGAGGTTGCCGACTTGATGCTGTCATTGCCCTGCACCATGCCGGCCGGTTCGAACTTGGTGAAGGTGAAGGCATCGACGAATTCCTCCAGCGGCACGCCGTATTGCAGGCCGACCGACACCGCGATGGCGAAATTGTTCATCATCGCGCGGAAACCGGCGCCTTCCTTGTGCATGTCGATGAAGATCTCGCCCAGGCTGCCATTGGCATATTCGCCGGTGCGCAGGTAGACCTTGTGCCCGCCGACATTCGCCTTTTGGGTATAGCCCTTGCGCCGCTGCGGCAGCTTTTCACGGCCCCGCGCCACTTCGCGCACGATCACCTTTTCGATGATCTTTTCGGCCAGAACGGCGGCCTTTTCATGCGGATTGCCGCTGGCCAGGATTTCCTCGGCCTCTTCGTCATCCTCGACCAGCGCGGATGCCAAAGGCTGCGACAGCTTCGATCCGTCACGATAAAGCGCGTTGGCCTTGATGCCCAGCGACCAGGACAGCTCATACGCCTTCTGGCAATCCTCGATCGTGGCATCATTGGGCATGTTGATCGTTTTGCTGATCGCGCCCGAGATGAAGGATTGCGCGGCGGCCATCATATAGATGTGGCTGTCCACCGACAGGAACCGCTTGCCCTTCTTGCCGCAGGGATTGGCGCAATCGAAGATGTGGTAATGCGCCTTGTCCAGGAACGGCGCGCCTTCCAGCGTCATCGTGCCGCAAACATGGTCATTGGCGGCGTCGATCTGCGCGCGGGTGAACCCCAGGTGGCGCAGCAGGTCGAACGACGGATCGTTCAGCTTGTCGGCCGGAATGCCCAGCGTGCCGGTGCAGAAATCGGTGCCCAGCGTCCACTGGTTGAACACGAAGCGGATGTCAAAGGCCGAAGGCAGGGCAGCCTCGATCTTTTCCAGCTCTCGCGCGCCGAAACCGTGGCCAAGCAACGATGTGGTGTTGATGCCGGGGCAGTTGCCGATCGACCCGTGACCGACGGCATAGGCGATGATTTCCTCGATCTGTGCCGATCCATAGCCCAGATTTTCCAGCGCCGCCGGAACCGACTGGTTGATGATCTTGAAATAGCCGCCCCCGGCCAGTTTCTTGAATTTCACCAATGCAAAGTCCGGCTCGATCCCCGTGGTGTCGCAATCCATCACCAGCCCGATCGTGCCGGTCGGCGCGATCACGGTGGTCTGGGCGTTGCGGAAGCCGTGCTTTTCGCCCAGCGCAAGTGCTTCGTCCCAGGTGGCGGTGGCCAGTTCGATCAGCCGTGCATCGGGGCAATTGGCATGGTCCAGCGGCACCGGCTTGATCGCCAGGTCTTCATAGCCATCGGATTTGCCATAGGCGGCGTTGCGATGGTTGCGGATCACCCGCAGCATATGTTTGGCGTTGCGATCATAGCTGGGGAAAGCGCCCAGTTCGCCCGCGATTTCCGCGGATGTCGCATAGGCCACGCCGGTCATGATCGCGGTCAGCGCCGCCCCCATCGAGCGGCCCGCGTCGCTGTCATAGCCCAGACCCATATTCATCAGCAGACCGCCGATATTGGCATAGCCCAGCCCCAGCGTGCGGAAATCATAGGACAGTTGCGCGATTTCCTTGGACGGGAACTGCGCCATCATCACCGAAATTTCCAGCGTCAGCGTCCACAGCCGGGACGCATGCATGTAATCTTCGGCCTGAAACACGCCGTCCTTGTAAAAGGTCAGCAGGTTCATCGAGGCCAGGTTACAGGCGGTATCGTCCAGGAACATGTATTCCGAACAGGGGTTCGACCCCCGGATCGCGCCGTCTTCGGGGCAGGTATGCCAGGCGTTGACCGTGTCGTGATACTGGATGCCCGGATCGGCACAGGACCAGGCGGCATGGCCGATCTGTTCCCACAGCTCGCGCGCCTTGATCACCTTGGACACTTTGCCATCGGTGCGGCGGATCAACTCCCAGTCTGCATCGTCCTGAACCGCCTTCAGAAAGGCATCGGTGACGCGGACCGAGTTGTTGGAGTTCTGGCCGGAAACGGACGAATAGGCCTCGGAATCCCAGTCGGTGTCATAGGTCGGAAACTCGATGCTGGCATAGCCCTGCTTGGCGTAATCCAGCACGCGCTTGACGTAAGCTTCGGGGATCGCAACCTTTTTGGCGGCGCGGATCGCGGCTTTCAGCGTTTCGTTCACCTTGGGGTCATAGGCATCTTCTTCGCGACCGTCCCAGGTGCCGATGGCGGCGAAGATCTTGTTCAGATGCGCCTCGTGCATCTTCGATCCGGCGACAAGGCTGGCGACCTTTTGCTCTTCCTTGACCTTCCAGTTGATGAATTCCTCGATATCGGGGTGGTCGGCGTCACAGATCACCATCTTGGCGGCGCGCCGCGTGGTGCCGCCCGATTTGATCGCGCCCGCCGCCCGATCACCAATGCGCAGGAACCCCATCAGGCCCGAGGATTTGCCGCCGCCCGACAGTTTTTCACCCTCGGCGCGCAGCGATGAAAAGTTGGTGCCGGTGCCCGATCCGTATTTGAACAGCCGCGCCTCGCGCACCCAGAGATCCATGATGCCGCCATCGCCGACCAGATCATCCTTTACCGACTGGATGAAACAGGCATGCGGCTGGGGGTGTTCATAGGACGAGGTCGATTTCGTCAGCACCCCGGTTTTGTAGTCCACATAATAATGCCCCTGCGCCGGACCGTCGATGCCATAGGCCCAATGCAACCCGGTGTTGAACCATTGCGGGCTGTTGGGCGCGGCCATCTGGCGGGCCAGCATGAAACGCATTTCATCGTAATAGGCGCGGGCATCGGATTCAGTGGTGAAATAACCACCTTTCCAGCCCCAATAGGCCCAGGCGCCGGCCAGCCGATCGAACACCTGCTTGGCCGAGGTTTCGCCGACAATCCGCTGGTCTTCGGGCAGTTTCGCGAGTTCGGCCTCATCCGCGACCGAGCGCCACAGGAATTCGGGCATACCCTTTTCGCGCACCTTCTTCAGACGGGCCGGAACGCCCGCCTTGCGGAAATATTTCTGGGCGATCACGTCAGAGGCGACCTGGCTCCAGCCCTTGGGGATTTCCACATTGTCCAGACGGAACACGATGGTGCCGTCAGGGTTGCGAATTTCGGATACGGTGGTGGTAAAGTCCAGCGCCCCATAGGCGCCAGTCTCAGCAGTGGTGAAATTGCGTTCGATCTTCATTTTTCTTCTGCCCCGTCAAAGTCTTTTCATCATCAGCGCATCGGGCCATCGGCCAGTGCCCTTTTTGTTTGCCGTCAAAGCGCAGACATATCTTTCCCGCCACTGCACCGCAGTGTTCCGGTCTTGCGCCTGGCAAGGCCAAATTCAGGCTTTGTTTGTTTACACCCCCCACGGACACTAAATCTGGTATCGCGACCGTCGGCCAACACAAGGTGACGTATTCCGCCCCCTGCGGTCAACGACAAATTTTACGAAAATCAAATATTTTGTGATTGACCCATGCCCCACAAAAGGCATGGCCGATTCACCAGACAAACGCGACTGCAAAAAATACGCCCGGTGCATGGGGTTGGCCGGCGTGCCTGATCCACAGGCCCGGCGCGCCCCTGATCGGGGGAAATGTTTATTGTGATGTTTGTGTCAATGGTCGGGGCGAGAGGATTCGAACCTCCGACCTACGGTACCCAAAACCGTCGCGCTACCAGGCTGCGCTACGCCCCGATCCGTGGCTTGCATAGCCGGGGCCGCGGACGAAGGAAAGACCTAAGGTGCATCGCAAGACCATTCAGCGGCCTTGCCCAGCGCGGGGTGGCGCAGCAGGCTGCCCGGCGTGATACCGATCTTGCGCGCCAATCCGCCATTGATCTCCAGAACAGCCAGCACATCCGGCCCGCCGTCGATCGGGGTCAGATCACCGGGAATGGCGTTTTCATGCACCCGCGTGACGCGGCCCGACCGGTCGAAAAAGATCATGTCCAGCGGAATCAGCGTGTTCTTCATCCAGAAACTGACCGGTTGGGGATGTTCATACACAAACAGCATCCCGGCGCCGGCCGGCAGAACCGGGCGATTCATCAGCCCCTGCGCCCGCTCGGATGGATCATCGGCCAGTTCGATCGAAAACCTGGCCTTGCCCCATTGACCTTTGAGGTCGGCCACATCCGGCGTGCAGGCGGCGAAAACGGGGGCCGTCCAGGCGGTGACAAGGCATGAAATCGAAAGGATCAGTCCTGCGCGGTGACGTCGTCCGAACCATCCAACTGGCCGACCGCGCTTTCCCAAGAGCTGACCGCCAGCGCCATTCGCCCCCGTTTGCCCTGAATGACCCGCAGACATATTGCCTCTCCCGGCTGAAGATCGGCCAGACCGGACCGGCGCAATACTTCGACATGAACGAAAACATCATCGCCCGAGCCGAAGATATTTGCAAAGCCAAAGCCCTTGGTCTTATCGAACCATTTCACACGCCCCGGCTCCAGCGGCGCGGCGGCCAGGGCGGCGGCCTCTTGCTCGG
This sequence comes from Actibacterium sp., assembly GCF_055134745.1. NCBI lineage: Bacteria > Pseudomonadati > Pseudomonadota > Alphaproteobacteria > Rhodobacterales > Roseobacteraceae > Actibacterium > Actibacterium sp. Next base: position 137,722 of record NZ_JBSRVX010000055.1, on the reverse strand, counting down.
TCAGCTCTTCCAGCGGTTGCGACGCCGTGCATTCTGGCGGGTCGATCCGCAAGACGCGGGTGGCCTGCACGCCGCGGTCGGTCTGCTGGATCTCGATCTCGATCACCGCCCCATCCGCGACCGAACTTTGCCCGAAATTTCGCAGCACATTCGCATGCAGCAGGATATCGGGTCCGTTTTCATCGGTGACGACGAACCCGAAACCCTTGGTCGGATCGAACCACTTCACGCGGCCCATTACCGCGCGCGCGGCGTTCTGATGGTCTTCGTTCATAGTATTATTCACACAGTTGTGCCCTATCCCCGCTTTCTGTTGTGACAGAAGTGACGGCGGTTGCAAGGTAATTTTACCAATGCATTTCAGCGTCTTGCAATTCACGATGCGTGAATGTCACGGGTTCAGGCGTTCAATTTTCCATTCTGATCCGGCTTGCGGACGGGTCCAGCGGAACCTGTCATGCAGCCGAAACGCCCCATCTGCCCAGAATTCGATTTCAGTCGGATGGATACGATATCCCCCCCAGAACGGGGGACGTTTGGGGTTATTCCCATGACGTAGCGTCAACTTTGCCACTTCGGCGACCAGGGCCGCCCGCGACGACAATGGCCGGCTTTGCTGCGAGGCCCAGGCCCCCAGCCGACTTTGCAAGGCGCGCGAGGCGAAATACGAATCGGCCTTTGGCCCGTCTTCGCGCGTCACAGTGCCCCGCACACGGATCTGACGGCGCAGTGATTTCCAGTGCATGACAAAGGCAGCCTTGCCCGATTGTTCAATCTCGGTGGCCTTCACACTTTCGTAATTGGTGTAAAAGACAAAGGCGTCATCCTCGATCTCTTTCAACAAGACCATGCGGGTATTCGGCATGCCTGCGGCATCGACCGTCGCCAGCGCCATTGCCGTGGGATCGTTGATTTCGGCCTTTTCGGCCTCGGCCAGCCAGATACGGGCCAGAATGAACGGGTCATCCCCCGCGAATATGCCGCTGCGGTCGGTCATCGTCGTCTCCTGTAAGGATCGTGCAGTTAGACGCCCTGCCCCGAATATTCAACTTTGACGCTGCGTCCCCGCGCACTTGATGCGTTGCACGCTTTGCCATAGACCTTTCTCACTCATCAGAAGGGTCGTCGAGGGGCACCGAATGTCAACACAACTCATGCACGGAAAACGCGGCCTTATCATGGGGCTGGCAAATGACAAGTCTATCGCCTGGGGAATCGCGCAGGTTTGCGCGGAACATGGCGCGGAACTTGCGTTTTCCTATACCGGCGAGGCTCTGAAGAAACGGGTGATGCCGCTGGCCGAACAAGTCGGTTCCGACATCGTTCTGGAATGCGACGTGGCGGATGAGGCCTCGATCGACGCCCTGTTCACGACCCTGGGCGAAAAATGGGGCAAGCTGGATTTCATCGTTCACGCCATCGGCTTTTCCGACAAGAACGAATTGCGCGGCCGCTATCTGGATACCAGCCGCGCCAATTTCGCCATGTCCATGGATATTTCCGTCTATTCCTTCACCGCCGTGATGCAGCGGGCGACCAGGATGATGGGCGCAGGCGGATCGGCGCTCACGCTGACCTATTACGGCGCGGAAAAGGTGATGCCGCATTACAACGTGATGGGCGTGGCCAAGGCCGCGCTGGAGGCGTCGGTGAAATACCTGGCCGAGGATCTGGGCAAGGACGGCATCCGCGTGAACGCCATTTCCGCGGGCCCGATCAAGACCCTGGCCGCCAGCGGCATCGGCGATTTCCGCTATATCCTGAAGTGGAATGAACTGAATTCACCGCTGCGGCGTAACGTGTCGATCATGGATGTCGGCAGGTCGGCGTTGTATCTGCTGTCCGATCTGGGATCGGGCGTGACCGGCGAAAACCTGCATGTCGATGCCGGGTATCACGTGGTCGGCATGAAGGCGGTTGACGCACCCGATATCGGGGACGGGGGCAAGGGCGACCAGCAATGACCGATCGGCTGCCGCATGAAAAGGGCTTCCATGTCAGCTGGGACCAGATCCACCGCGACAGCCGGGCGCTGGCCTGGCGGCTGGACGGGCGCGGCCCGGATAATGGCGCCTGGCGGGCAATCGTGGCCATAACCCGTGGCGGCATGGCCCCGGCGATGATCGTCGCGCGCGAACTGGATATCCGCATCATCGACACGATTTCGGTCAAATCCTACAACCATCAGGATCAGATCCCCGCGCAGGTGCTCAAGGCGCCCGATGCCAGCCTTGCGGGCGATGGCACCGGCATTCTGGTGATCGACGATCTGGTGGACAGCGGCAAGACGCTGGAACTGGTGCGCCAGCTATACCCCAGGGCGCATTTCGCCACCGTCTATGCCAAGCCCAAGGGCCGCCCGCTGGTCGATACGTTCATCACCGAGGTCAGCCAGGATACCTGGATCTTCTTTCCATGGGATATGGCGCTGCAATATGTGCAACCATATCGCGGCCGGGACTGATCCGCACGCGCAGGCGGCAGCGCCCCTTGCGACCCTGTTCACAAACCCTTACACAGCCGCGATACCGCGCGGCAGGGAGGCGTAACATGGCGAAATCGGCAGCCAAGAAGACCGGCAATTTCGTGGTCTGGGCCCTGTTGGTGTTGCTGATCCTTGGCCTGGGCGGTTTTGGCATCAGCAATTTCGGCGGCACCGTGCGCAGCATCGGCAAGGTCGGCGACACGGATATTCCCGTCGATGCCTATGCCCGCGCCCTGCAACAGCAGTTGCGCGCCGCCAGCCAGCAGACCGGAATGAACATCACCATGGAGCAGGCGCTGGGGTTCGGCCTTGTCGACGCCGCCCGCAGCCAGGTGATATCGGCCACCGCCTTTGACAATGAACTGGACCGGATCGGCCTGTCGGTCAGCGACCAGACCATTGCCGATCAGATCACCCGCATCGACGCCTTCAAGGGGGCCGATGGCACGTTCAGCCGTGACAGCTATCGCTTTGCGCTGCAACAGAACGGCATGACCGAGGCCGAATTCGAAGACCAGCTGCGCCGCGAGACCGCGCGCAGCATGTTGCAAAGCGCGATCCTGTCCGGGGTGACGCCGCCGGTCGAATATGGCAAGGCGATGCTGACCTATATCGGCGCGCGGCGCAGCTATGAGCTGATCACCTTTGACGCGGCCGATCTGGAAGCCCCGGTCGGCCTGCCCGGCCCGGATGCGCTGGCGGCCTATTACGATGCTCACAACGCCGATTTCACCGCGCCGGAAGCGCGCGCGATCACCTATGTCTGGCTGACACCCGACATGATCGCCGACAAGGTGCAGATAGATGAGGCAGACCTGCGTGCCCTGTATGACGAGCGGCACGCCGAATTCAACACGCCCGAACGACGCCTGGTCGAACGGCTGGCCTTCGCCTCGCAACAGGCCGCCGATGACGCCCGCGCCCGTCTGGACGCCGGAACCGCCACATTCGAGGATCTGGTGGCCGAACGCGGCCTGACGCTGGCCGATATCGACCTGGGCGAAGTGACCCGCGCCGATCTTGGCGCTGCCGGCGACGCGGTCTTCGCGCTTGAAGAGCCCGGCACGGTCGGCCCGATCGACAGCCAGTTCGGCCCTGCCCTGTTTCGCATGAATGCCATTCTCACCGCCCAGACCACGCCATTCGAAGACGCCCAGGCAGATCTGCGTACCGAACTGGCCCAAAGCCGGGCCCGCCGCATGATCGTTGACATGATGACCGATCTGGATGACCGGCTGGCCGCGGGCGCGACGCTGGAAGAACTGGCCGATGAAACCGAGCTGACGCTTGGCACGATCGACTATGTGCCCGGTCAGGAAGAAGGCATCGCGGCTTACACCGCCTTCCGCGAGGCCGCCAGCACCGTGCAAAGCGGCGATTTTCCCGCCATCGCCGAACTGGATGACGGCGGCGTTTTCGCGCTGCGCCTGGATGGCGTGACCCCGGCGCGCCTGCGCCCGCTGGACGAGGTGCAGGACCAGGCCATCGCCGGTTGGCAGGCCGAGGAAACCATGCGCCAGCTGATCTCTGCCGCTGAAGCGCTGCAGGCCCGGCTGCAGGCTGGTGAAGCGGCGCAATCCCTTGAAAAACCTGTCGATTTCGTGACCGCCGTGACCCGCGATGGCATCACGCCGCAGGCGCTGTCGGATGCGATCTTTGCCCTTGAGCCGGGCGAAAGCACAGTCGTCGCTGATGGTGACATGGTTTATCTGGCGCAGCTTGTCGAAACCCTGCCGCCCGATCCCGAAGACATCACCAATGATTTCCTGTTGAAATCGGTCGACAGCCAGACCGCGCAGGGTATCGGTCAGGATCTGCTGACCTATACCGCCCGCGCCCTGATCGACCAGGCCGGGCTTTCGCTGGATCAGGCCGCGATCAACGCGGTTCACGCTCAATTTCCCTAAGGCGCCCATGTCAACGCTCTTTCCAGATTTCGACAGTTTCGCCACCGGGTATGACGCCGGACAAAACCAGTTGGTCTATACCCGTCTGGCCGCCGATCTGGACACGCCAGTCAGCGTCATGCTGAAACTGACCGAAGCCAGCAAGGACAGTTTCATGCTGGAATCGGTCACCGGCGGCGAGACACGCGGCCGTTTCTCTGTGGTCGGCATGAAACCCGACCTGATCTGGGAATGTCGCGGCACCGCCAGCCGGATCAACCGGCAGGCGCGGTTCGATCCGGATGCCTTTGCGCCCCAGGCCGGTCATCCGCTGGATACCTTGCGCGCGCTGATCGCCGAAAGCCGGATCGACATGCCCGACGGCCTGCCCCCGATCGCGGCGGGGCTGTTCGGCTATCTGGGCTATGACATGATCCGGCTGGTCGAACATCTGCCCGATGTGAACCCCGATCCGCTGGACATGCCCGATGCCGTGCTGATGCGGCCCTCGGTCGTGGCGGTGCTGGATGGCGTCAAGGGCGAGGTGACGCTGGTATCACCGGCCTGGGCCGGGTCCGGCCTGTCGGCGCGGGCCGCCTATGCGCAGGCGGCCGAACGGGTGATGGACACGATGCGCGCGCTGGAACGCAGCATTCCCCAGGCCAGCCGCGATTTCGGCGATGCCGCCCCCGCGGGCGAACCGGTGTCGAATTTTACCAAGGATGGTTACAAGGCCGCCGTTGAAAAGGCGCGCGATTATATCCGCGCGGGTGATATCTTTCAGGTCGTCCCGGCCCAGCGCTGGCACCAGCCCTTTGCGCTGCCGCCCTTTGCGCTGTATCGCAGCCTGCGCCGCACCAACCCGTCGCCTTTCATGTTCTTCTTCAATTTCGGCGATTATCAGGTCGTGGGCGCCAGCCCCGAAATTCTGGTGCGCCTGCGCGGCACCGAGGTCACCATCCGTCCCATCGCCGGCACCCGCCCGCGCGGCGAAACCGAAGAACAGGACCGCGCATATGAGGCCGATCTTCTGGCCGACCAGAAAGAGCTGGCCGAACATCTGATGCTGCTGGATCTGGGCCGCAACGATGTGGGGCGCGTGTCGAAGATCGGCACCGTGCGCCCGACCGAGAAATTCATCATCGAACGCTATTCCCATGTCATGCATATCGTGTCGAACGTCGTGGGCGAGATCGCGGAGGGTCAGGATGCGCTGTCGGCCCTGCTGGCCGGGCTGCCCGCGGGCACCGTTTCCGGTGCCCCCAAGGTGCGCGCGATGCAGATCATAGACGAGCTGGAACCCGAAAAGCGCGGCCTTTACGGCGGCGGTGTCGGCTATTTCGCCGCCAATGGCGATATGGACATGTGCATCGCCCTGCGCACCGCCCTGATCAAGGACGAAACCCTGTATTTCCAGGCTGGCGGCGGCGTCGTATTCGACAGTGATCCCGAGGCCGAATTCCAGGAAACCGTCAACAAGTCCCGCGCCATCCGCCGCGCCGCCCAGGATGCCGGTCTGTTCACCCGCAAGGGCAACGGCTGAGCGCGCGAATCCGACCCGGAACAGTCCTTGTATTGCGCGACGATTGTTTCATCAGCGCGCATCTGGACGCCCGCGAAAACAGCAGCTTTTATGAAATATTTGTCAGCTTTGCATTGGGAACTTGCCGCAATCAATCTGTATGATATCGCCATAGGCACGACCGCCGACGATATGCACAGCCAACGGTTTTGAAATAGCTAAAATAGCGTTTCTCGGGCGGATCAAAACCGAGAAGGATTACGACCATTCTTTTTAACGATCACATATTTGCAGTATTCGCCGCGGTTGTCTGCCTTGCCTATTTCAGCGGGGCGAACTGGCCCTGGCGCAAATTCATGCTGCTGGTTCTCAGCTATATCTTCTATGCCGCCTGGAACGCGCCCTATCTTCTGCTGATCATCCTGTCGACGGTCATCGACCATTTCGCCGCCCATGGCATTCATCGCGCCGATACGGAACGGCGCAAACGGATGTTCCTGATGGTCAGCCTGGTCGGCAATCTGGGGGTGCTGAGCTTTTTCAAATACGGCGATTTCGTCCAGCAGAATTTCATCGCGCTGCTGGGCGAGATCGGCATCGTTTACGAGCCGCTGCCGTGGAACATCCTGCTGCCGGTCGGGATATCCTTCTATACGTTCCAGACGCTCAGCTATACGCTGGATGTCTATCGCGGCCGGTTGAAACCGACAGACAGTTTTCTGGATTTCGCGCTGTTCGTGACCTTCTTTCCCCAGCTTGTGGCCGGGCCGATCGTGCGGGCGCGCAAATTCATGCCGCAACTGGTCGCTCCCCCTGCCGTAACGGCCGAAAAGATCGGAACCGGGCTGATCCTGTGCACCATCGGCCTGTTCGAAAAGGTGGTGGTTGCCGACGGGCTGGTCGGGCCGATCGCGGAAAAGGTGTTCAGCCAGTCGGGCACCCTGCCCGCGACCACCGTCATGCTGGGCCTGCTGGCCTTCGTTGTGCAGATCCTGTGCGATTTCGCCGGCTATTCGCTGGTGGCGATCGGCGCGGCGCGCTGTCTGGGCTTTACCTTGCCCGAAAACTTCCGCTCGCCTTTCGCCGCGATCGGCTATGCCGATCTTTGGCAACGCTGGCATATTTCAATGTCCAGCTGGTTCCGCGACTATCTCTATGCAAACGTGAAGGGCAAGGATCGCAGCCTGTTCAATACGGTGCGCACCCAGCTGATCACGATGACGCTGATCGGGCTATGGCATGGCGCGTCATGGAATTTCATCATCTGGGGCGCGCTGAACGGCGTGATCCTGTCAGCCGAGTTGATGTTGCGCAACGTAATCGGCCACTGGAAGTTCTGGACCACGACACCGTTCCAGGTTGCGCTGGGGGGGCTGACCTTCGGGTTGTTCACCCTTTCGGGTACCCTGTTCAGATCGCGCGATTTGTCGCAAGCCACTGATCTGCTGCGCAGTTTCATCACCAGCGCCGAAAATGCCTTTTATCTATCGAAGGCAGATACCCTTGTGGTTCTGGTCGTGGTGGGGATGACGCTGGCCTTTCATGCAGGCCTGCGCAACCGCCGGTTCGAAGCGACGATAGCGGTGGTGCCTGTATCGGTTCAGTTTGTCTTGCTGGTGGGCATGATGATGTCGATTGCCATGATAGAAGGGGATCGCAATGCGTTCATCTATTTCCAGTTCTAAGGCGCAAACCGGCGCCAAGGGCGTTTCGGCGCTGACGCTGGTGCTGTCGGCGGCGCTGGTCGCGATCCTGCTGCTGTTCGCGGTCGATCGTGGCCTGCGGGCACTGGGCGCAGAGCCCACCTATCCAAATACACGCGAATTGTGGTCGCTGGTGCGTGAAAGGGTGCAGCACGATACCGATCCGCGGTCGATCGTCCTGCTGGGGGCCTCTCGTATCCAGACAGGCGTCGCCCTGAACCTGGTGGCGCAACGCACCCCGGCACAGGTGCATCAACTGGCCATCGCCGGCAGTTCACCCCTTCTGGTGTTCGAGGATATCGCCATCAACACCCGGTTTCGCGGCGTGGTCATCATGTCGGTCCTGGCGCCCTGGTTCGTGCCTGAATTGCAGATCGACGAAAGCTTCGGGAACCATCTTGCCTATTATCACCACAACTGGAACTGGGCCCGGGCGCTGGATACCAGGCTGAAACTGGCGACATCGCAACTGTTCGTGTTCACTCATCCCCATTACGGGCTGCGCAATATGGTGGAAAACCTGCTGCGCAAGGGCGTTCCTTTCGAGAAACCCTACCATAACAAGACCGATATCACCCGCGAAGAAACCATGAATTTCGACCACACCGATCCCGCGCGCCTGCGGCAGGCCCGGCTGAGAACTGAACAGGGGTGGTATCACGGCAAGTCGATGCCGGCACCGGAAGACTGGATGGCCTATGTTCAGCGCGTCGAGGAACTGGCCGATATCATTCGGGCGCGCGGCGGCCATGTGATCTATGTTCAGATGCCCAGCGGCGGTGATCTGCATCGGTTTGAGGAAAGTTTTGCGCCGCGTCAGACCTATTGGAACCATATGCAGGCCCTTGTCACCACGCCCATGCTGCATTTCGAAGATATCGAAGGCATCGAAAACCTGTCGATACCGGATGATTCACATATAGATAAGGCGGACAAGGCCCGTTTTACCGCGGCCTTTCTTGACGCGTTGGCACCGCTGGGGGCCTTTCGGCCCTAGGATCATTTTCCGCGCAGAATGGCCGAGATCGGCGCCAGCGTGACATCACCCTGTCCGCTGTCCAGCGCCCAGGAAAACAGCGCCGTCACGGTTTCGGGCCTGCTGTGGCCGACCATCACCACATGCCCGTCCTGCCCTGCCTTGAAGGCGGCCCGGTCCAGATAGCGGCGGATGGTGGTGGCGCTTTCATCCTCGCCGTCCAGCACGCGGAAGATCAGCGCATCGGGCACCTGTTCAGAGGCGGCCACCTGGGCGGCGGTGTTCAGCCCGCGGTCATAGGTGATGATCCCCTGCCCGGTCTGATTGACGATCGCCGCCAGTTGCCGCAACAGCGGCCGGTTGGTCTGGAACCCGCCGGTTTCAGCATCCATGACGGCCACCGCTTCTGGGACGCGGGCCTGATAGGTGGCCATCATCACCTCAAGATCCTGCGGTGTGGCCCCCTCGGGCAGACCGCGCGCCAGCAAGACCACCTCGAACCCGGCATCGCGATAGGCGCGCATCGCCTGCGCGGCGTCGGGGCGGCTGGCGTCAATGGCGAAGGTCACAGGAAAGGAAAAGGTCGTCAGCGTGGCGCGGTCCAGCCCCTTGGCGCCTTCGTCGATCAGGATGACCGACAACAGCGGCTTGCCCGGTTCGGCGTCAAACGGCGCGGCATAGCGCGACAATGCGCGCAGGGCCGCCGTATCGGTCGCCGGGCTGTCGGCCTGCGCGGTCGCGGCCGGGTCGCGGCCGATGGTGGGCAGCCGGCCGGTCTTGACATCGGGCTGGGCGATTTCCTTGCCGGGAACCGGCACCCGCAAGGCACCGGGCGGCTGATCGTCGGGCACCGGGCCGCTGGCGCGGGGCGGTTCGGGCCGGATGACCGGCGGCAGGGTCTTGGCGGGCGCGGGCGCCTCGCTGCGCTGATGGGGCTGTTGCGTGCCGGACGGGGTTGTCGGCATGTCCGGGCGGGTCTCGACCGGCGGGGCGACCGGGACGGCGGATTCGGGCGCAGGCAGAACCGGCTGTTCCTGCCCCGGCACCGGCAAAACCGTATCGCGCGTGCCGTTGGGCGGCGTCATCGTGGCCGGGGTTTCGGTATCGGGGCGCGGGGCACTGGCGGTGGCGGTATCGGGTGCCGGGGCGGTTACGATCTGTTCGGCACTGGGTTGGGGCACCTTGGGCGCCGGGGCCGGCATGGCGGTGTCTTCGGTGCCCGGCAGGCGCGCCGCGCCTTCGGGGCGCGGACGGCTGAATTCGGACCCGGCGGGCAGCTCGACACCGCTGGCGCGCGGGGCCGGTGCGGTCGCATTCGATGTGGTATCCTGCGGATCGGCGGGCGCCTTTTCGGGCGGTGCGGCCTGGGTCAGCCTTGGCGTGGCCGAGCCGGAGGGCGAAACCGGCTGTTCGGCCGTGACCGCAATGGTGCGGCCCGGATGGCGCACCGGAATCGGGATCAGGACCGACAGCGCCGCCAGACCGGCGGCCATGACGATCAGCCCCCAGAAAGCCCCTCGCACAACACCCTGCATCTGCTCGTCTCCCAGAATATCCGCCTGCCCCGATGGCCGCTGCACCCTTGACCCCGGCGCGCGGCTCTGAACATGTATAGCCCGACCACGCGCGGGGTTCACCCCAAATTCACACAGCCCGGCCATCGGGATCAAGAACAGGCGCCACCATGCTGCTGCTGATCGATAACTACGACAGTTTCACCTATAATCTGGTGCATTATCTGGGCGAATTGGGGGCAGATGTCATCGTGCGCCGCAATGATGCGCTGGATGTTCAGGCGGCGATGGCGCTGAACCCGTCGGCGATCCTGCTGTCGCCCGGTCCATGTGACCCCGATCAGGCGGGAATCTGTCTGGCGCTGACGCAGGCCGCCGCCGAAACCCGCACGCCCTTGCTGGGGGTCTGCCTGGGGCATCAGACGATCGGGCAGGCCTTTGGCGGGCGCGTGGTGCGGGCCGATCAGATCGTGCATGGCAAGATGGGCCATATCGAACATGACGGCAGCGGCGTTTTTGCCGGGCTGCCCTCGCCCTTTGACGCCACGCGCTATCACTCGCTGGTGGTGGAACGCACCAGCCTGCCCGACTGTCTGATCGCCAATGCCTGGCTGGCCGATGGCACGATCATGGGCCTGCGCCACCGCGATCTGCCGATCCACGGCGTGCAGTTCCACCCTGAAAGCATCGCCTCTCAGCATGGGCACGCCCTGCTGCGCAATTTTCTGGATCTGGCGCAGGTGCCCGCATGAGCGACGCGCTAAAACCGCTGATCGGGGCCGCCGCGAATGGTCCGCTCTCCGCCGATCAGGCCCGCGACGCCTTCGAGATCCTGTTTCGCGGCGAGGCCACACCCGGCCAGATCGGCGGCTTGCTGATGGCCTTGCGCACGCGCGGCGAAACCGTCGATGAATATGCCGCCGCAGCCGCCGTGATGCGCGCCCATTGCAAGCACGTCCGCGCGCCCGCCGGCGCGATGGATATCGTTGGCACAGGTGGCACAGGCAAGCCCACCTTGCAGATATCGACTGCCACCGCCTTTGTCGTGGCAGGGGCCGGCGTGCCCGTGGCCAAGCATGGCAACCGCAAGCTGTCGTCGAATTCGGGTGCGGCCGATGCGCTGGCGCAAAATGGTATCAACGTGATGATCGGCCCGGAAGTTGTTGAAAAGGCGCTGAATCAGATCGGCATCGCCTTCATGATGGCCCCGATGCATCATCCGGCCATGGCCCATGTCATGCCGGTGCGTCAGGAACTGGGCACCCGCACCATCTTCAATATCCTTGGCCCGCTGACCAATCCCGCGGGCGTCAAGCGCCAGTTGACCGGTGTCTTTTCCCGTGACCTGATCCGCCCCATGGCCGAAACCTTGCGTGCCCTTGGGGCCGAACGCGCCTGGCTGGTGCATGGATCTGACGGCACGGATGAGCTGACCATCACCGGCCCCAGCCATGTGGCCGCCCTTGAAAATGGGCAGATCACCGAGTTTGACCTGCATCCCGAACAGGCCGGATTGCCCTTGCATCCCTTTGCAGCCATCACCGGGGGCACGCCGCAGGAAAATGGTCAGGCGCTGCTGGGGGTTCTGTCGGGCGCGCAGGGGGCTTATCGCGATGCGGTGCTTCTGAACGCCGCGGCGGCACTGCTGATCGCCGACAAGGTAAATACATTGCCACAGGGCGTTGTTCTTGCAATGGAAAGCATCGACAGCGGCGCTGCGCTTGAAAAACTGCGCGCCCTGGCCCGCATCACATCGGAGGCCGCATGACCCCCACCATCCTGGACAAGATCAAAGCGTATAAACTGGAAGAAATCGCTGCGGACAAGGCCAAGACCCCATTGGCCGAGGTCGAGGCAGCCGCCCGCGACGCCGACCCGGTGCGGGGCTTTGCCGATGCGCTGCATGCGGCGTCGCGCAACGGCTATGGCCTGATCGCCGAGGTCAAGAAGGCCAGCCCGTCCAAGGGCCTGATCCGTGCCGATTTCGACCCCGCGACGCTGGCCGCCGCCTATCAGGCCGGAGGGGCCACCTGCCTGTCGGTGCTGACCGATACGCCCTCCTTTCAGGGCGCCAAATCCTTTTTGACGCAGGCCCGCGCCGCCACCAATCTGCCCGCCTTGCGCAAGGATTTCATGTATGACCCCTATCAGGTGGCCGAGGCGCGCGCGGTGGGGGCTGATTGCATTCTGATCATCATGGCCAGCGTGTCCGACGCGCAGGCAATCGAGCTGGAGGATGCCGCCCTTGGCTGGCATATGGACGCGCTGATCGAGGTTCACGATGCCGCCGAACTGGAGCGCGCGCTGGCGCTGAAATCGCGCCTGATTGGCATAAACAATCGTAATCTCAATACGTTCGAGACCAGTCTTGATACGACGCGAACACTGGCCCGGCTGGTGCCCGAAGACCGGATCATCGTTTCCGAAAGCGGGCTGAATACACCGGATGAACTGGCCGATATGGCGCAATATGGCGCGCGCTGCTTCCTGATCGGCGAAAGCCTGATGCGCCAGCCCGATGTCGAAACCGCCACCCGCACCCTGCTTGCTGGCGGCGAAAACCGCATGGGCGGACTATGAACGACAAGCTGACCCATTTCGACGCCCAGGGCCAGGCCCATATGGTGGATGTGTCTGGCAAGGCGGTCACCGATCGGGTCGCCGTGGCCTCTGGTCATGTAAGGATGTCACCGGAAACGTTTGATATCGTTGTAAAAGGCAGCGCCGCCAAGGGCGATGTTCTGGGCGTGGCCCGGCTGGCGGGCATCATGGGCGCAAAACGCACCGCCGATCTGATTCCGCTGTGCCATCCGCTGCCCATCGCCAAGGTCACACTGGATCTGACCCCGGACGCCGCCCTGCCCGGTATCCGTATCACCGCCACCGTCAAGACATCCGGCCGGACCGGCGTTGAAATGGAGGCCCTGACCGCCGTTTCGGTTGCGGCGCTGACGCTGTATGACATGCTGAAAGCCGCCGAAAAGGGCATGGTGATTTCCGACATCCGCCTGCAGATGAAAGAGGGTGGAAAATCAGGTCGATACGAGGCGCAGCCGTGATTTCAGTCGAACAGGCGCTGGCGCAGATCTTTGACCTGCTGGCCCCTGTCGGCATCGAAACGGTTGCCCTTGCCGATGCGGCGGGCCGGGTGCTGGCCGCGCCGGTCACCGCGCAACGGACCCAGCCGCCCTTCGCGGCCTCGGCGATGGATGGCTATGCTTTGCGTGCCGCCGACATTCGCACCGGCGCGCGATTGCATGTGATGGGCACCTCCGCCGCCGGGCGCGGCTTTTCCGGGGCGGTTGGCCCCGGGCAGGCCGTGCGCATCTTTACCGGCGCGCCTGTGCCGCCGGGTGCCGATCACGTCGCCATACAGGAAGATGTGACCGCCCAGGACGACACTATCATCCTGGGCCCCGCGCCCCAGTCTGCCACGCATATCCGCGCCGCAGGCAGTGATTTTGCACAGGGAACGCAGTTCAACGCCCCGCGCCGGTTGCGCCCGGCCGATCTGGCGCTGCTGGCGGCGATGAATGTGCCGCACCTGCCGGTGCGCCGCCGACCTGTCGTGGCGATCCTGGCAACAGGCGACGAGCTGGTCATGCCCGGTGAAACGCCCGGCCCGGACCAGATCATCGCCAGCAACGGCTTTGGCCTGCGCGCCATGGTTCAGGCCGAAGGCGGCGCCGCGCGGCTGTTGCCCATCGCCCGCGACAGCGCCGCGGCGCTGAAGGCCGGGTTCGCCCTGGCGCAGGGGGTCGATCTGATCGTGACGATCGGCGGCGCGTCGGTCGGGGATCATGATCTGGTGGCGCCGGTGGCACGCGAATTGGGCGCAGATCTGGCCTTTCACAAGGTGGCGATGCGCCCGGGCAAGCCGCTGATGGCGGGCAGACTGGGCGATGTCACCCTGATCGGCCTGCCCGGAAATCCGGTTTCGGCGCTGGTCTGCGGGCATGTCTTTCTGCTGCCCGCAATCCGCGCGCTGCTGGGCCTGGGCACGGCGCCCGCCCCCACGCAACGCGCATCGCTGGGCATCGCACTGGGCCCCAACGGGCCGCGCGCGCATTACATGCGTGCCCGGCTGACCGCGCAGGGGCTGGTGCCCTTCGACAGCCAGGACAGCTCGCTGCTGCATATCCTGTCGCAAGCCGATGCGCTGATTCTGCGCCCGCCGCATGATGGCTCGCGCGCTGCGGGTGATCTGGTGGATTATCTGCCGCTGTAACCGTCGGGGTTGACACAAAACGGGAACAAGACTAGAACATAGCTGGATAACCATGGCCTTTCCCGACAAAGGAGCGCTGAATGCTGACCCGCAAGCAACTGGAATTGCTGGAATTCATCCAAAAGCGCGTCGCGCGTGACGGTGTTCCACCTTCGTTCGACGAAATGAAGGATGCATTGGATCTGCGATCAAAATCCGGCATTCACCGGCTGATCACGGCGCTGGAGGAACGCGGTTTTATCCGCAGGCTGGCGCATCGGGCCCGCGCGATCGAAATCGTCAAGCTGCCCGACACGATGACCAAACCCGGCTTTGCCCCCCGCGTGATCGAGGGCGACCGCCCCGCCGCCACGCCCCTGAATGCCCGGCCGGTGGAGACGTCCCACGCGATGGAACTGCCCGTCATGGGTCAGATCGCCGCCGGCACCCCGATCGAGGCGATCAGCGAGGTGTCGCACACCGTGGCTGTGCCGGGGTCGATGCTGTCGTCACGCGGCCATCACTATGCCCTGGAGGTCAAGGGCGATTCGATGATCGAGGCCGGGATCAATGATGGCGATATCGTCGTGATCCGTGAACAGGTCACCGCCGAGAATGGCGATATCGTCGTCGCACTGGTCGAAGGGTATGAGGCCACATTGAAACGATTCCGCCGCAAGGGCGAGATGATCGCGCTCGAAGCCGCCAATCCCGCCTATGAAACCCGCGTGTTGCCCAGCAATCAGGTCAAGGTTCAGGGGCGGCTGGTGGGGTTGATCCGCAGCTATTGAAATCCGGTCCAGGGGCGCCGGCCGGCAAGGTCGCGCACCGATGTGACCTGCGGCCCTGCGGGGCCATCGCGAACGGCCAGCGCGCCGCTGCGTGACAGCGCCCGCTGATCCAGCACCTCGCAGCCCTGCGGCGCATCTGCCAGCACGCGCGGCACGATGACCACGCCTTGCGCGCAGGCCGCGGCCAGCCGCGCCTGCCAGCCCCGCCCGGTCAGTATCGTATAGGTCTTGCCGCCGATCCAGGCGGTATCCCCCCCGCCGGGCCGCGCAAAGGCCTGGGCCTGCGGTGCGGGATCGCCATCGTTTTCCAGCCAGCTTTCGGCGGCAAACCCGTCGCCTGCGGGTTTGCTGGGCACCCGGCCCTGGGGGGTCATCACCCCAATCAGCCCGCCAGTATCGGCGATCAGCAGATCGGGCCGCGTGGTGGCCGACCATAACCAAAGCCCGGTCAGAACGGCCAGAACCCCGGCCCAACGGACGCGGCCCTGCCATAACATCAGCCACAGCATTCCGGCGGCGATCAGCGGCAGAACCGCGGGGCCGGGTCGGATGACGCCCCAGGTCGCCCCGTCCAGCCCCGCCACCCAATGCGCGACGCCCAGGATCCACATGATACCCCAGCGCATCACGGCCAGACCGACAAAGCCAAGCCCCAGCGGCCATAATGCCAGCGTCACGATGGCGGCAGGCATAACCAGCGCCCCCATCAGTGGCACGGTCAGTAAATTGGCCAACAACCCGTATTGCGAAACCTGGTTGAAATGCGCCGCCCCGATCGGCGCCGTGGCCGCCCCTGCCACCACCGATGAAATCACCACCCCCAGGACAGGGCGCATCCAGCGCGGCGGTCGCCACCGGTCTTGTGGCCAGTCGCGCAGAACCGCGAAGGCCGCCACCAAAGCGGTTGTCGCGGCAAATGACATCTGAAAACCGGCCTCGGTCAGGCTTTCGGGGGCCAGCACCAGCACAATCACCGCCGCCAGCGCCACGGCGCGCAGTGTCAGCGCCCGGCGGTCCAGCAAGACCGCGATCAGCATTACCGCAACCATGACAAAGGCGCGCTGTGTGGCCACATTGCCGCCCGACAGCGCCAGATAGGCCGCCCCCGCGGCCAACGCCCCGGCAGCGGCGATCTTGCGTGTGGGCAGGCGCAGGGCGATACGCGGCAGCGCCGCCATGATCAGCCGCAATGCCGCAAAGACCAGCCCTGTCAGCAGTCCCATATGCAGCCCCGATATCGCCAGGAGATGCGCGATGTTGGAATCGCGCAGCGCCTGCAATGCCGCCTGCGAGATACCGGCGCGATCACCGGTCAGGATGGCCGCGGCAAAGGCGCCTTCATCCCCACCGATCCGGTTGCGGATGCCCGCCGACAGACCCAGCCGCAGCCGCTGGATCGCAATGGCAGGGCCAGGCCGGTCGGGCGGGGCCAGCGTCACCACCGGGCTGCGGGTGTATCCAACGCCGCCCAGCCCGTCGAACCAGGCCTGACGCCGGAAATCATAGCCGCCCGGTTCGGCCGGGGCCGGGGGCGGCGACACATGCGCGGTCAGCGCCACGATCTGCCCCGGGGCGGGGTCGCGCATGATCTGCGGTCCGTGCAGGGCGATCCGGATCCGGTGCGGGGTGCGCGCGGGCGGCATGCCTTCCATCCAGACCTGATCCAGCGTCAGGCGGTTGGCATCCGATTGCGACCGGTCCATGTCGGTGATGCGACCGGTGACCGCCCCGTAAAAGCGGTATTTCAACACCGGCGCGGTAACATGATACGTCCGCGCGCCCGCCATCAGCAGCCCCGCCGCGACCAACGCCCCCGCGATCATCAGCGGCGCGGCCGCCTCTGGCCCCCGGCGCGCCAGGGCTGCACATAAAACCATCGCCGCCGCCGCCATGGCCCAGGCCCTTAGTCCGGGCTCTTGCGGCAAGGCGAAATACAGGCCGATCCCCATCGCCAGGCAAACCGGCACGAAAGGAAACAGATGCCCGCGCTGTGCCGCCAGTGCCCGCAGCGCCTGCATGGCTTGTCACCCCCTTTGCGATTGCGTAATCAGACGCGACGCTATGCCCGCAATGGTTTCCCAAAGGTTAACACAGCCCATGTCCCAGCCCCCGGTCGTCACGCGCTTTGCCCCCTCGCCTACGGGCTATCTGCATATCGGGGGGGCCCGCACGGCGCTGTTCAACTGGCTGTTCGCGCGGGGACGGGGTGGAAAATTCCTGTTGCGGATCGAAGATACCGACCGGGCGCGATCAACACCTGCGGCCACTGCGGCGATCCTGAAAGGCCTGACATGGCTGGGACTGGACTGGGATGGCGAACCGATCAGCCAGTTCGCGCGCGCCCCGCGCCATGCCGAGGTGGCCCATGCGATGCTGGCCACCGGCCATGCCTATAAATGCTTTGCCAGCCAGGACGAGATCGCCGAATTTCGCGAAACCGCCCGCGCCGAAGGCCGATCGACCCTGTATCAAAGCCCCTGGCGCGATGCCGATCCCGTCGATTACCCCGATGCGCCCTTCGTGCTGCGCCTGAAGGCCCCGCGCGACGGGGCCACCGTCATTCACGACCAGGTTCAGGGCGATGTGACATGGGCCAATGACCAGCTGGACGACATGGTTCTGTTACGATCCGATGGCACACCCACCTATATGCTGGCCGTTGTCGTCGATGACCATGACATGGGCGTGACCCATGTGATCCGGGGGGATGACCATCTGGCCAATGCCGCGCGGCAGATGCAGATCTATCATGCGATGGGCTGGGACATTCCCGTATTCGCCCATATCCCGCTGATCCATGGGCCCGATGGCAAGAAACTGTCCAAGCGCCACGGCGCGCTGGGGGTCGAGGAATATCAGGCCATGGGCTATCCCGCCGCCGCGATGCGCAACTATCTGGCCCGCCTGGGCTGGAGCCATGGCGACGACGAGTTTTTCACCGATGCCCAGGCCCAGCAATGGTTCGGCTTCGACGGTATCGGGAAATCACCCGCGCGGTTCGATTTCAAGAAGCTCGATCACGTGTCGGGCCAGCATATCGCGGCCATGTCCGAGGCCGAGCTTCTGGCCGAAGTGCTTATTTATGCGGCAGCCACCGCGGGGCCTGCGCTGACCCCCGCGCAGATCGACGGATTGACGCGCGCGATGCCTGCCTTGCAGCCAGGCTGCAAAACGCTCAAAAACCTGATGGAAAAGGCTTATTTTGTGCTGGGCAGCCGTCCATTCACCCCTGACGAGGCCGCCGCAAAGGCGTTGGATGCCCCGGCACAGGCCATCCTGGCCGAATTGACGCCGCAATTGCAAAATGCTAGCTGGACCCGTGAAAGTTTGGAAGCGATTGTGGCAAGTGTTGCCGAAACGCATGGCGTCAAGATGGGCAAGCTGGCACAGCCCCTGCGCGCGGCTCTGGCCGGTCGGACGGTATCGCCAAGCGTTTTCGACATGATGATTGTAATTGGCCGTGAGGAAACGATCGCCCGGTTGAATGACACACAGGGCTAGGACGCTGTCCTGCCAATGACCGATTTGCACAAACCGGCACCTGAAAACGCTGGTTTCTTGAAAGGGGACACGAATGGCTGAAAGCAAGAAAACCGCAACGCTGACCTTTGGTGACAAGACACTGGAGCTGCCGATCCATTCGCCCACGATCGGCCCGGATGTCATCGACATCACCAAACTGTATACGCAGGGCGGCGTTTTCACCCATGATCCGGGCTTTACCTCGACATCATCCTGTGACTCGACCATCACGTTCATCGACGGCGAAGAAGGGGTGTTGCTGCATCGCGGCTATCCGATCGACCAGCTGGCCGCACAGTCGCATTACCTGGAAGTCTGCTATCTGCTTTTGTATGGCGAACTGCCCACGGCCCCGCAGCTGGAAGATTTTGAATCGCGCGTCACCAAGCACACGATGGTGCACGAGCAGATGAACTATTTCTTCCGCGGCTTCCGCCGTGACGCGCATCCGATGGCGGTCATGGTCGGGGTCGTGGGGGCGATGTCGGCCTTCTATCACGACAGCACCGATATCAACGATCCCTGGCAGCGCGAAGTGGCGTCGATCCGGCTGATCGCCAAGATGCCGACCATTGCGGCCATGGCGTTCAAATATACCATCGGCCAGCCGGCAGTCTATCCGCGCAACGATCTGGATTACGCGTCGAACTTCCTGCGGATGTGTTTTTCGGTCCCGGCCGAGGATTACGTCGTCAACCCGATCCTGGCCCGCGCGATGGACCGGATTTTCACCCTGCATGCCGATCACGAGCAGAACGCATCGACCTCGACGGTGCGGCTTGCCTCGTCCTCGGGCGCGAATCCGTTTGCATCCATCGCGGCGGGTATCGCCTGTTTGTGGGGCCCGGCCCATGGCGGCGCCAACCAGGCCTGTCTGGAAATGCTGCGCGAGATCGGCACCGTGGATCGCATCCCCGAATTCATCGCCCGCGCCAAGGACAAGAACGACCCGTTCCGGCTGATGGGGTTCGGTCACCGCGTCTACAAGAACTTCGACCCGCGCGCGACGGTGATGAAGGAATCCGCCGACGAGGTTCTGGAACTGCTGGGTATCGAGAACAACCCCACCCTGCAGGTCGCCAAGGAGCTGGAGCGCCAGGCGCTGCAAGACCCCTATTTCGCCGAAAAGAAACTGTTCCCGAATGTCGATTTCTATTCGGGCATCATCCTTGAGGCGATGGGCTTCCCCACCTCGATGTTCACGCCGATTTTCGCGGTCAGCCGCACCATCGGCTGGGTCAGCCAGTGGAAGGAAATGATTTCCGATCCTACGCTGAAAATCGGGCGTCCGCGCCAGCTTTACACCGGGCATACCTATCGCGATTACGTCCCGGTCGAAAAACGCTGAACCTGAAATTGCATCGGTCGCCCTTCGGGGCGGCCTTTGTCACTGTGCGAAAGGAAAAAGCCGGTTTCAGCCGCCGGTCAGATCGCGCAGGCGGGCCAGTTCGGCAGGGCTCAGCGGTTCCGGCGCGGGGTCATCGCGGCGACGGCGCCCCATGACATAGACGCCACCGATCCCCAGCCCCGCGACCAGCATCAATGGCCCTGCGATCCATAACAGCAGGTTGACGCCACGCGCCGTCGGGCGCAGCAGCACATATTCGCCGTAGCGTTCCACGATGAAATCGACGACCTGTGCATCGGTGTCACCCGCCATCAACCGGTCACGCACCAGAACACGCAAATCATGTGCCAGGGCGGCATTCGAATCGTCGATATTTTCATTGCGACAGACCAGACAGCGCAGGCCCTTTGATATCTCGCGGGCGCGGGCCTCCAGCACGGGATCGGCCAGCATTTCACCCGGCTGAACCGCCCAAAGCGGCTGCACCGACAAAACCAGCACCAGAACAGCAATCAAACGTTTCATTCGGCGGCCACCGTTCGGGCAGAGGCCCGGCGCGCACCGGCGGCCACGCGCCAGCGCCGGTCAGACAGGCTCAGCCCGCCACCCAGCGCCATGATCAGCGCGCCCAGCCAGATCCAGTTGGCGAATGGCTTTACATAGCTGCGCACCGCCCAGCCGCCATCATCCTGCGGATCGCCGATGACCAGATAGATATCGCGCAGGAACCCGTTATCAATCGCGGCCTCGGTCGTGGGCATGGCCGCCACCGGATAGAACCGCTTTTCGGGATACATCACCGTCAGCTTGCGCCCGTCATGCCACAAGCCCATGCTGGCGCGCGTCGCGATATAGTTGGGGCCCTGCACGCGCTGCACGTTTTCCAGGACCACCTCATAGGCCCCCAGCGGAAAGCTCTCGCCGATCCGGGTGACCAGGATATCTTCCTGCTGCCAGGCCGTCAGCCCGGCAATACCGAAAATCGTGATGCCAAAGCCCGCATGGGCGACCACCCTGCCCCAGTCGGCCCGCGGCAGCCGCATCAGGCGGCCCAGCCGGTCGTCGCCGCGCCCGCTGCGCAACCACAGATCGACCGCCGCCCCCGAGACCAGCCAGGTGCCCAGGAACACCCCGATCGGCCCCACGGCGCTGCGCCCGGTCTGCATCGCCCAGACCAGTGCGCCAACGGCCAATGCCAGCACAAAGGCCCAGCGTAATTGCCCCAGCGCCCGCCCCAGCCGCGCCCGTTTCCATGGCAGGATCGCCCCCACCGGCAGGATCAGCGCCAGCACCACCATGAAGGGCGTGAAGGCCATGTTGAAAAACGGCGCGCCCACCGACAGTTTGCGCCCCATGCCGATTTCGGCCAGCAATGGCCAGATCGTGCCGGTGAACACCACCAGCGCCGCCACGGCAAGCAGGATATTGTTCAGCACCAGACCGGTTTCCCGGCTGACCAGCCCGAACACGCCGCGGGCCTGCATCGCGCCCGCACGCAGCGCATAAAGCATCAGCGCCCCGCCGGTGAAGGCCGCCAGAATCAGCAGGATGAACACGCCCCGTTCGGGATCATTGGCAAAGGCATGCACCGATGTGATGACACCCGAACGCACGATGAACGTGCCGATCAGCGAAAAGCCGAAGGCCATGATCGCCAGCAAAATGGTCCAGGCCTTCAGCGATTCCCGCTTTTCCACCACGATGGCCGAATGCAGCAGGGCCGCCGCGAACAGCCAGGGCATGAAACTGGCATTCTCGACCGGATCCCAGAACCAGAACCCGCCCCAGCCCAGTTCATAATAGGCCCACCACGACCCCAAGGCGATGCCGATGGTCAGAAACAGCCAGCTCAGCAAGGTCCATGGCCGCACCCACCGCGCCCAGGCCGCATCGACCCGGCCCTCGATCAGCGCGGCGACGGCGAATGAGAACGACATCGAAAGCCCGACATAGCCCAGATACAGAAATGGCGGATGAAAGGCCAAACCGGGATCTTGCAGCAGCGGGTTCAGGTCCTGCCCGTCGAAGGGCGGCACCGCCATGCGCAGAAACGGGTTCGAGGTGAACAGGATGAACGCGAAAAACGCCACCCCGATCGACGACTGCACCGCCAGCACCCGCGCACGCAGCGCCGGCGGCAGCCCGCTGCCAAACCAGGCCGCCAGCGCCCCGAACAGGGTCAGAATCAGCACCCACAGCAGCATTGAGCCTTCGTGATTGCCCCATACGCCCGCGAATTTATACAGCAACGGTTTGGCGCTGTGCGAATTCAGCACCACCAGCCGCAGTGAAAAATCCGACGTGACAAAGGCATGGGTCAAGGCCGCAAAACTGGCCGCGGTCAGCACGAACTGGATGGTCGCGGCCGGTTCGGCCACCGCCATCCATCCCGCCCAGCCCCGTTGCGCGCCGATCAGCGGAATCACCATCTGGACGATGGCCACCACGAAGGCCAGGATCAGCGCGAAATGTCCAAGTTCTGCTATCATGGCCTGACATTAGGGCCAGTTGCGCCCAACGCCAACGGGCAATCGCGCGGCAGATGGCCACGCCTGCGTGATCAGGGCGGAGAACAAGAAAATTCCCGAATTTTCTTGATACCGAAAAATCTTCGTGAAGATTTTTCGCCCCCCAGGTCAGCGCGCCATGACCAGCATTGCGCCTGCGGCCAGCATGGCCAGCGCCAGTGCCAGATCTTCATCCGAGCGCCGCCATTCTGACAGCCATGTGATCGCACTGAGGCCTGCCATAAGGGCGGCAAGAATCGCCGGGCTCATCTGCCGGCCTTCCAGTCGTTCAGCGCGGCATTCGGACCGCTTTGAATGACAGTATCGGGCGCATCATCCTGATCGGCCAGGGCGCGCAGGCTGCGCAGGTTATCAGCCACCGCCGGCACACGCGCCATGGTCTGCGCGATGGAGCGTTGAAATTCCTGCCCCTTGGCCTGATGGCGCGCGCCGAAATAGAAGGAAATGATCGCCCCCAACAGCCACCACAGCGGCTCTGGCACCAGGGCAATGCCCTGCATCCGGGCCGAAAACCAGATCGGCGACACCATCGCCGACACGAACAGCCCCAGCGTGCCCAGTGCCAGCAGGGGGCGCGGCAGGCGGTTCATGCCATCGACGATCCGGTCGAACAACCCGTGATCGGGCCGCGCCATTTCCGCACCAAATTGCGCCAGAACCGTCTTTTGCAGATCAAGCTCGCGTGCGGCTCCGGCCTCGGCGTTTTCACGAAACACCTGCGCTGTGTCGCGCAAAACATTGGTTCCATTGCCAAACAACACGGTCATAATTCCCCCGATCAACCCCATGATGCCGTCCTTTCGCGATGCTGTGCCGCGCTGAACCGATAGCGGGGCGCGATGAAATCTTCGGCGCGTGTGATCCAGCCGCCCTTGCCGCCATCGCGCCTGCGCGCGAATTTGCGGCTGGCCGGGCGGGCATCGGCCACGGCATAGTAATAATTCCGCCGCGCAATACCGTAGGCATCGGCGATATGGTCGGGCGCGGCGTTGGCGGCAGCCTGCGCGGCGGCGATGGTCTGCGCACCGATCACCCCATCCGCGCGCAGATCATGCCCCATATCGGCCAGCAGGCGCTGCAAGACCCGCACCGCATTGGCCCCCGCATTCACATACATGTCGAATACCGAAGGCTGCAAAACCGGTGGCAGGGCGTCGATCCGGGGGCGGCGGTAATAGTGTTCGATGAAGATCTGTTCGGCCTGGGCCGGGGTCAGGTGCTTGACATCGGCCAAGGTGACCTGCCCGTCGCCGGTGATATCCAGACCCAGGCGGCGCAGCGTGCCCAGCGTGACACCATGATTGGTCGCCCCGCCCGGATCGTCAGGGTCGTTTACGAAGCCGCCTTCGCGGGCGACGATCTGCCTTGCAATTTCTTCGACCGATAGCATGTGATCCCCGGCATTACGTGATACCGGGGAAATCTCGGGGAGATATGGTTAAAAACCTGCCTAGCTACCGTTCGGATCGACATAGACGCCCTGCTCCTTGAGCGCGTCAACAACCTCTTTCGGCATATAGCTTTCGTCGTGTTTCGCAAGAATTTCAGTGGCTTCGAACACACCGTTTATGTAACGACCCGTGCCGACCATCCCCTCTCCCTCGCCAAACAGATCCGGCAGAACACCGGTAAAGGTGACTGGAACACTGCCGCCGCCATCGGTGACGTTGAAACGGATGGTTTCGCCCTGCCCGCGGATCAGGCTGCCCGGTTCAACCAGCCCGCCGATGCGGAACACCTCTGCCGGGCCGGGCGGATCGGCCAGAACCTGGGCCGGCGCGCGGAAATAGTTGATACCGTCGCGCATGCCATAACCAATCAGCCCCGCGCTTAACCCCAAGGCCACGAAAGCCGCGATGATGACCTGAATCCGGCGTTTCTTTTTCAGCCCGCGCATCGCGTTCCCCTATGGAAAGACCGGGGCCAGCATCAGGCCCGTGGTTTCATCCAGACCCAACATCAGATTGGCGTTCTGCAACGCCTGCCCCGACGATCCCTTGGTCAGATTGTCCAGAACAGCCACCACGATAACCCGACCGGGGATCCGGTCGGCCATCACGCCGATATGCACGAAATTCGACCCCCTTATGTGGCGGGTCGAGGGAAGCTCTCCCATCGGCAACACTGTCAGGAACGGCTCTGCGTCATAGCGTGCGGCAAGGGCGGCGTGAATCGCATCGGCCTGCCCGCGGACATAGACGGTGGCCAGAATGCCGCGATTGGCCGGGATCAGATGCGGGGTGAACTGCACACGAACGGGGCGGCCCGCGGCCCTGGAAAATTCCTGATCGAACTCGCCCAGATGCCGATGTGTGCCACCCGCCGAATAGGCGTGATAGCCTTCGGACAATTCGGCATGCAGCAGGTTTTCCTTCAGCGACCGGCCCGCGCCCGAAACGGCGGCTTTCAGGTCGATGATGATTTCATCCAGATCAATCACGCCCGCCTCGATCAGCGGACGCAGCGCATATTGGCCGGTGGCCGCGTTACAGCCGGTGCCCGCAACCAGCCGCGCGGCGCGGATCTCATCGCGGTAAAATTCTGTCAGGCCATAGACAGCCTGCGCCTGCAATTCCAGCGCCTCATGCGGCTTGCCATACCATTTCAGATATTCCGCCGGATCGCGCAGCCGGAAATCGGCCGACAGATCGACAACCTTAAGATCGGACGGCAAGCCCTTGATCACGGCCTGGGATGTGGCATGCGGCAGCGCGCAGAAGGCCAGATCGACCTGCGCAAAATCAATATCCTCGATCCGCACCAGTTCGGGCAGATCGAGATGGCGCAGATGCGGAAACACCTCGGCCATCTGCATCCCGGCCTTGCGATCCCCCGACAGGGCGACGATCCGCATCGCGGGATGGGTCGCGATCAGGCGGACAAGCTCTGCCCCGGTATAGCCCGAAGCACCAAGTATCGCGATGTTATGAACCATGTCGGCGGCTTTCGATCAGTTTGATTGCTGATTTAAGGTTTATGGCGGCAAACCGCAATCATGCCGCCTGGAAATCAATCTTGCGTCCCAGAAACTGGGCGGCATGTTTTGAAACCGATTTGGGGTCGCCCGTGGTCAGGAACATCGATTCGCTTCCCTTGCCCAGTATGGCGGGATGCCGCGCCAGATAATCGGCCAGGCTATCTGCCACCAGGCTGGCTTGGGAAAACACCCGCACATCAACGCCAAGCGCATCCTGAAACACATGTTCCATCAGCGGATAATGGGTGCAGCCCAGAACGGCGGCATCGGGTTTGGGCATTCGGCGCAGCAGGGCCTCGACATGGCTGCGCACCAGGGCCTCGGCCAAGATTTCATCGCCCTGCTCGATGGCGTCAACCACACCGGCGCAGGGCTGTGCCTCGACATCGACACCGATGGCCCGGAACGCCAGTTCACGCTGAAAGGCGCGGCTGGCAACGGTGGCCGGCGTGGCAAACAGCGCCACATGCTTGACCGCCACTTCGCGCGGCGGGCTGTTATCGCCCCATTGGCGTTCCGTCAGGGCCTCGATCAGCGGCACGAACACCCCCAACACGCGCTTGTGCGACGGGATCCATTTTTCCTGCATCCGTTTCAGCGCGGCCGCGCTGGCGGTGTTGCAGGCCAGAATCACCAGATCGCATCCTGCCGCCCACAGTCGTTCGACCCCCTTCGT
The DNA here is from genome assembly GCF_055134745.1 of Actibacterium sp. NCBI lineage: Bacteria > Pseudomonadati > Pseudomonadota > Alphaproteobacteria > Rhodobacterales > Roseobacteraceae > Actibacterium > Actibacterium sp. The sequence continues at coordinate 111,587 of NZ_JBSRVX010000055.1, read as the reverse complement.
CGTCAGATCATAGATGTCATCGGCATCACGCACGCCATAGGGCGCATGCGCATTGTCGCCGTAATAGACGAAGGGAACATCGGGCAGCCTTTTGGCCGCCGCGTCCAGCACGGTCAGACCGCCCAGACCTGAATCAAATACGCCAACGGCCATTTGTCTTGCGCTTCTCTTGACTGACAAAGCCGCAACCGGGCGGCTTATACGGGTTCAACAAGCCCTCTTACGTCGCCCGGGAGCGAAAATCCATCGCTGCTTTGGGACGTGCTGCATAATGTATCAGGCCCGCGCCCGCGATGACTTCAGGCCATTCACGCCAAGTCTTCGTTTGCAATATTGCCCCCTCTGGGGCTAGGTACGCCCGTAAACGGTTATATTATTGGTAGAGAGCCACAAATGGATTGGGACAAACTTCGCATATTTCACGCGGTGGCCAAGGCGGGCAGCCTGACCCATGCCGGCGATTCCCTGCATTTGTCGCAATCGGCCGTGTCGCGCCAGATCAGGGCGCTGGAAGACAGCCTGAACACCACATTGTTTCACCGTCACGCCCGCGGGTTGATCCTGACGGAACAGGGCGAATTGCTGTATGACGCGACCATCGCGATCTCGAAGCGGCTGGATACTGCCGAAGCCCGCATCCGCGACACCGAGGATGAGGTTTTCGGTGAATTGCGCGTGACGACAACCACCGGTTTCGGCACGCTGTGGCTGGCGCCGCGCCTGCCCAAGCTCTACGAGAAATTCCCCGATCTGAAGATCGACCTGATGCTGGAAGAACGGGTGCTGGACCTGCCCATGCGCGAGGCCGATGTGGCCATCCGGCTGAAAGAACCCAGCCAGGCCGACCTGATCCGCAAGCGGCTGATGACCGTGCGCATGCGACTTTATGCAACGCCCAAATACCTTGCCGAACGCGGCACGCTGGAACGGATGAGCGATCTTTCCCGCCACCGGCTGATCTGTCAAAGCCCGGCCACCGCGCAGGTCGCCGCGGGGGCGCAACTGGTGCAGGAACTGATGACCTATAACATTCCATCAACCCTGACGGTGAATAACTATTTCGGGGTGTTGCAGGCCGTTCTGAACAATCTTGGGATCGGTGTCCTGCCCGATTACCTGACAGATGATTTTCCCGATCTGATCCGGGTTCTGCCCGATATAGAAAGTGGCGAGGTGCCCGCCTTTCTGGCCTATCCAGAAGAGCTGCGCCAATCCAAAAGGGTCGCCGCCTTCCGCGATTTCGTTCTGGAAGAAATTTTCGAGCACCGCAAACGGCTCAAGGAAGCCTGATACCAAGATTGCCCTGACCGGTGGCAATGGTGCATGGCTGGCGCGGCCTTGTGCCCTATCCCCCTTTTCCCCCGCCGCCGCATGGCATAAGAGGCAAGACAAACGGACCGCCGGGGAACCTGATGATGCAAGAGCCGCAGATTGATGACGCGCTGATCGCCGCCCATGGGCTGAAGCCCGACGAATATGCCCGCATCATCCAACTGCTGAACCGCGAACCGACATTCACCGAACTGGGCATCTTTTCGGCGATGTGGAACGAGCATTGTTCGTATAAATCGTCCAAGAAATGGCTGCGCACCCTGCCCACCACCGGCCCGCAGGTCATCTGCGGCCCCGGCGAAAATGCCGGCGTGGTTGATATTGGCGACGGTCAGGCCGTGGTCTTCAAGATGGAAAGCCACAACCACCCCAGCTATATCGAGCCCTATCAGGGCGCGGCCACCGGCGTCGGCGGCATCCTGCGCGATGTGTTCACCATGGGCGCGCGGCCCATTGCGGCGATGAATTCGCTGTCCTTTGGCGAGATCAGCCACCCCAAGACGCGCCAGTTGGTCAATGGCGTGGTCGAGGGCGTCGGTGGATACGGCAACTGTTTCGGCGTGCCGACCGTGGGCGGCGAGGTGCGTTTTCACCGCGCCTATAACGGCAACTGCCTGGTCAATGCCTTTGCCGCCGGTCTGGCCGATGCCGACAATATCTTTTATTCGGCGGCCTCGGGCGTCGGTATGCCGGTCGTCTATCTGGGCGCGAAAACCGGGCGTGACGGCGTTGGCGGCGCCACCATGGCCAGCGCCGAGTTCGATGACACGATCGAGGAAAAGCGCCCCACCGTGCAGGTCGGCGATCCGTTCACCGAAAAGCGCCTGCTCGAGGCCTGTCTGGAACTGATGGCTTCGGGGGCCGTGATTTCCATTCAGGACATGGGGGCGGCCGGTCTGACCTGTTCGGCGGTTGAAATGGGCGACAAGGGCGATCTGGGCGTGCGGCTGGATCTGGAAAAGGTGCCCTGCCGCGAAACCGGCATGACCGCCTATGAGATGATGCTGTCGGAATCCCAGGAACGGATGCTGATGGTGCTGCGCCCGGAACGCGAGGCGCAGGCCAAGGCGATCTTTGACAAATGGGATCTGGATTTCGCCATTGTCGGCGAAACAATCGACGAAGATCGTTTCCTGATCATGCATAATGGCATCTGCAAGGCCGATCTGCCCCTGAAGGCGCTGTCGGGCACCGCGCCCGAATACGACCGCCCCTGGGTCGAAACCCCGGCCCCCGCCCCGATGGACCCGGTGCCGGGCATTGATCCGATTGACGGGCTGCGCGCCCTGATCGGATCGCCCAATTACGCCGCCAAAAACTGGGTCTTTGAACAATATGATGCCCAGGTCATGGGCGACACCGTGCGCATCCCCGGCCTTGGCGCGGGCGTGGTGCGGGTGCATGGCACCGACAAGGCGCTGGCCTTCACCTCTGATGTCACCCCGCGTTATGTCAAGGCCAACCCGGTCGAGGGCGGCAAACAGGCGGTGGCCGAGGCGTATCGCAACCTGTGTGCCGTGGGCGCGCGCCCGCTGGCCACCACCGACAACCTGAATTTCGGCAATCCCGAAAAGCCGGAAATCATGGGCCAGTTCGTCGGCGCCATCAAAGGCATCGGTGCAGCCTGTCTGGCGCTGGATACGCCGATCGTGTCGGGCAATGTGTCGCTTTACAATGAAACCGACGGCACGGGCATTCTGCCGACGCCCACGATCTGTGCCGTTGGTCTGCTCGATCATCTGGACGATCTGATCGCGGGCCTGCCGCGCGCTGGCGATCTGGCGCTGCTGGTCGGGGAAACGCGCGGCCATCTGGGCCAGTCGGCCTTGCTGGCCGAGGTGTTTCACCGCGAAGACGGCGACGCGCCGCATGTCGATCTGGCGGCCGAACGGCGCAATGGCGAGTTCATCCGCGCCAATCGCGCCCTGATCGGGGCCTGCACCGACCTGTCGGATGGCGGATTGGCGCTGGCCGCGTTCGAAATGGCCGAAGGTGCCGGTCTGGGCCTGCATCTGGACGCGGGCGACACCCCGACCCTCTTTGCCGAGGATCAGGCGCGCTATCTGATCGCCTGCACCTTCGATCAGGCCGAAGCGCTGATGGTGGCCGCAGGCAAGGCCGGCGTTCCGATTGCCACCGTTGGCCGGTTCGGCGGCGATACCGTCCGGCTGGGCGACAGCAGCGCACCGCTGGCGGATTTGTCCGCGCTCTATCGCGGCGCCTTTGCGGCGGCAGTTGCGTGATGGTGCGCGCGCGCCTACATTTGGATGCAGGATAAGGAAGACCGGCCATGGCAATCGAAGCACAGGAAATCGAAGAGCTGATCCGGGCGCGGTTCCCGCAGGCCCGCATCACGATCACCGATCTGGCGGGCGACGGCAATCACTGGGCCGCCGAAGTGATCGATGAAAGCTTTCGCGGCCTGAACCGGGTCCAGCAGCAACGCGCGGTCTATGCCGCGCTGAAGGACAAGATGGCTGGCAGCAATGGCGCGCTGCATGCGCTGGCGCTGACGACCAAGGCACCGGATTAGAAACAGAAGGGTCCCGCGCGCGGGCCAAGGATGAAGGAGCCGGAAATGGCAGATGTCAAAGCCTTGATCGAACAGACCGTGACCACCAATGATGTGGTTCTGTTCATGAAGGGCACCAAAGAGATGCCGCAATGCGGGTTTTCATCCCGCGTCGCCGGGGTGCTGAACTATATGGGCGTGACGTTCGCCGATGTGAACGTGCTAGCCGATGCCGAGATCCGGCAGGGGATCAAGGACTATTCCGACTGGCCCACCGTGCCCCAGCTTTACGTCAAGGGCGAGTTTGTCGGCGGCTGCGATATCGTCACCGAAATGACCCTGTCGGGTGAGCTGGACCAGCTTTTTGACGCCAAGGGCGTCAGCTATGACAAGGACGCCGCCGCAAAGATCCGCGAAGCCAACGGCTGATCAGTCTTCGATGCGGCAGTCGTGTAACAGGAACACCTCTTCCGTCAGGTCCGCATCGAACCATGACAGCATCGCCGTGTCGCCCTTGGTCCACCAGGTATATCCCGACTGGCCGGCAGGTGATGTATAGCGCACTGCCGATCCCGAAACGGCCTGCTTCAGGATCACCAAGCGGCCTTCGGCCTGAATGACGGCATATGAAACCTGATCGGCGGTGATATAGGCCGCTTCGATCACGACACCGCGTTCACAGGAATATCTTGTTTGCATCGCCTGGGGGTCGGCCAGCGCTGCGGCTGGCAAAACCCCCAACACCCCCACCAGAGCAAGCGAACGCATCACGCCGATACGTGTTCTTCGATCGCCTCTGCCAGGGCCTCGGCGCGGGCGGCAAGTTCGGCCATGGTATCTGTAATCTCGGACGGGATTACCGGCACTTCGACACGGGTGGGCGCCGCGCCCTGTGCCTGCGAAGCGGCGGCTTCGGCGGCGCTCAGGCGTTCCTGCAGGCCAGATGTCTTGTCCGCCAGCATCAGCCCGGCCATCAGCAGCATCCGTGATTCCGGCAGCCGGCCGATCTGGCTGACAAGGGTGGAAGCCTCGGCATCCAGCAGGTTGGCCGCGGCACGAAGGAACGGTTCCTCGCCCGCCTGACAGGCCACCTCGAATGTGCGGCCGCCGATGGTGATATCAACGTCAGGCATTCGCGGTCTCCTCGATCAGGGGGGCCAGTTCGCCGATGATTTCATCCAGTTCGTTACGGTCGCCTTCGCGCAGGCTGCGCAAGGCGTCCAGTTCGGCCATCATCGACTTGTTGATCAGATGCGCATCGCCCAGCCCTTCGGCATTGGCATCGCGCAGCGCCTTGTTATTGGCGCGCAACTGGGCATTGACACGCCGCAGGCGGCTGATTTCCTCATCCGCAACCTGGGCACGCGCCGTCAGCTTGGCCACGCGGGCCTCAAGAACCGAAATATGGCTGTCCTGCTTGTCGCGAATCGCCTTGACCCGCTCTTCCAGCTGGGCATTCGCAGATCTTTCGGCATCAAGCGCATCGCGAAGCGCCTGCAACTCGGCCTCATTGGCCACCGGTTGCGGCGCGTCATCCGTCTGGCGGGCATCAATCAGCCCCTGCGCGCCGCGCGCGATGCGTTCCAGCGCGGCGGTGATCCGACCTTCAAGTTCTTTGATATCGCTCATTTCTTGCCCGTCCACGGGTTTGTCATTGCCGTTTTGCCGCCCCTGATCCAGACGAACGAATCGGGGCAGTGATTCCGTTTTGCGATCTTACCCAATGCGTTTGGGAAATGCGCCCCCTTTCCCGCCAATGCCTTACCGCATCTGCTTGATCTTGCGCGCAACGCTGCTATCACCCCTGCAAAACCCCGTGTGCTCTCAGGAAGGACCCCGTCCCGTGGATATCAATGCCCTCGCCCGAACAAATCCCGATCACTGGTCCAAGGCCACGGCGATCCGCACTCTTGCAATGGATGCGATTCAGGCTGCCAATTCCGGCCATTCGGGAATGCCGATGGGCATGGCCGATGTGGCCACGGTGCTGTTCGAAAAGCATCTGAAATTCGACGCCAAGAACCCCGACTGGCCGGACCGGGACCGGTTCATCCTGTCGGCGGGTCATGGGTCGATGCTGATCTATGCGCTGCTGTATCTGACGGGCGATGCACAGGTCACGCTGGATCAGATCAAGAATTTCCGCCAATTGGGCGCCATAACGGCCGGCCATCCGGAAAACTTCCTGATCAAGGCGGTCGAGACCACGACCGGCCCGCTGGGTCAGGGCATTGCAAATGCCGTCGGTTTCGCCATGGCCGAGGAAATCCAGCGCGCCCGCTATGGCAAGAAGATCGTCGATCACCATACCTGGGTCATTGCCGGTGACGGCTGCCTGATGGAAGGCGTCAGCCAAGAGGCGATCAGCCTGGCCGGGCGGCAGGAACTGTCGAAACTGATCGTGCTGTGGGACAATAACGGCATCACCATCGACGGGCGCGTCGATATCGCCGACCGCACCGATCAGTTGAAACGGTTCGAGGCCTCGGGCTGGACCGTCTATGAATGCGACGGCCACGATCCGCAGGATATCGACCGGGTGATCACGGCGGCGAAAAAGTCGAAGCATCCGGTGATGATCGCCTGCAAGACCCATATCGGGCTGGGATCGTCGGCACAGGACACGGCCAAGGCGCATGGCGCGCTGACGGATGCCAAGTTGATCGCCGAGACCAAGGCGGCCTATGGCTGGCACCACCCGGCCTTTGACATCCCCGCCGATATCAAATCGGCATGGGAGGCGATCGGCGCGCGCGGCGCGACCGAACGCGCGGCATGGGAACAACGTCTGGCCGCCCTGCCCCAAGGCAAGCGGGCCGAGTTCCTGCGCGCCCTGTCGGGCGAGGCCCCCAGACAACTGGCCGCCCGCATCCGTGCGCTGAAAAAACAGATCAGCGACGAAGGCCCCAAGGTGGCCACCCGCAAATCCAGCGAGATGGTGCTGGAGGTGATCAACCCGATCATGGCGGAAACCGTCGGCGGATCGGCCGACCTGACCGGATCGAACAACACGCTGACCCGCGATCTGGGCACCTTCGGCCCCGAAAACCGCGCCGGGCGCTATGTCTATTACGGCATCCGCGAACATGGCATGGCCGCCGCCATGAACGGCATGGCGCTGCATGGCGGCGTGCGGCCCTATGGCGGCACCTTCATGTGTTTCACCGATTACGCCCGCCCCTCGATGCGCCTGTCGGCGCTGATGGGGGTTCCGGTGACCTATGTGATGACCCATGACAGTATCGGTCTGGGCGAGGACGGCCCGACCCATCAGCCGGTCGAACATGTCGCCATGCTGCGCGCCACGCCCAACATGATGGTGTTCCGCCCCGCCGACACGATCGAAACCGCCGAAGCCTGGGAAATTGCGCTGACATCGCAGAAAACACCGTCGGTGCTGGCACTCAGCCGTCAGAACCTGCCGACCGTGCGCCGCAATCACACCGCCAAGAACCTGACCGCACAGGGCGGTTATGTTCTGGCCGATGCAGAGGGCAAGCGGCAGGCGATCCTGCTGGCCACCGGGTCAGAGGTCGAGATCGCCCTGGCCGCCCGCGATCTGCTGCAGGCGCAGGGCATCGGCACCCGTGTGGTTTCAATGCCCTGTTTCGAACTGTTCGCCGCCCAGGACGACGCTTATCGCAAGCGCGTCCTGCCCGCTGGCCCCGTGCGTGTCGCCATCGAGGCCGGCGTGCGGCAGGGCTGGGATCAGTGGCTGCTGGGAGAGCGCGGCCGCGAGGCCAAGGCGGGTTTTGTCGGCATGACGGGCTTTGGCGCATCCGCCCCTGCCGAAAAGCTGTATGCCCGTTTTGGCATCACCGCGCAGGCTGTGGCCGACAAGGTGACGGCGCTGCTGTAAGCGATGCTGGCCCTCGCGCCATCCCGGCGCGGGCGGCCCCCTATGGGAATCCACGCGATGCTTCGCAGACCGTCCTTTATTCTGTTCGTCGTGATCATTGCCCTGCTGGCCGCCGATTTCGGGCTGAACGGGGGCCGATATACGCTGTTTCTGGCAAAAAAGCTGTTTGATCTGACAGACTATATCGCCTTCTGGCGCTAACATCGCGCAGGGCTGTTGACGCGGGCCGCGGAAAGCGGAATGTGGCGCCAGAATTCGTGACATTACCGAAAGGCAATCCCATGACTGTAAAAGTGGCAATCAACGGCTTTGGCCGGATCGGACGCAACATCCTGCGTGGCATCGTGGAATCGGGGCGCACCGACATTCAGGTCGTGGCGATCAACGATCTGGGCCCGGTCGAGACCAATGCCCATCTGCTGCGCTATGACAGTGTGCATGGCCGTTTCCCCGGCACCGTCACCGTCAAGGGCGACACGATCGACCTGGGCACCGGCCCGATCAAGGTCACGGCCCTGCGCGACCCCAAGGAACTGCCCTGGGGCGATGTCGATATCGCGATGGAATGCACCGGCATCTTCACCGCCCGCGAAAAGGCGGCGCTGCATCTGGAAAACGGATCGAAGCGGGTTCTGGTCTCGGCCCCCGCGACCGGTGCGGACAAGACCATCGTTTACGGTGTGAACCACGGCACGCTGACCGCCGCCGATCTGGTTGTGTCGAATGCGTCCTGCACCACCAACTGCCTGTCGCCGGTGGCCAAGGTGCTGAACGATAGCATCGGCATCGCCAAGGGCTTCATGACCACGATCCACAGCTATACCGGCGACCAGCCGACGCTGGACACCATGCACAGCGATTTATATCGCGCCCGTGCTGCATCACTGTCGATGATCCCGACCTCGACCGGGGCCGCCAAGGCGGTGGGGCTGGTTCTGCCCGAGTTGAACGGCAAGCTTGATGGCGTGTCGATCCGGGTGCCCACCCCGAACGTATCCGTCGTCGATCTGGTCTTCGAGGCCAGCCGCCCGACATCGGTGGAGGAGGTCAACGCCGCCATCCGTGCCGCCGCCGATGGCCCGTTGAAGGGCATTCTGGGCTATACGGACGAGCCGAACGTTTCGATCGACTTCAACCACGATCCGCATTCGTCGATCTTTCACATGGATCAGACCAAGGTCATGGAGGGCACCATGGTGCGCATCCTGTCGTGGTATGACAATGAATGGGGCTTTTCCAACCGCATGGCCGATACCGCCGTTGCAATGGGCAAGCTGATCTGATCACGACGCCAATATGGTAAAACCAAAAAGCCGCCCTTTGGGGCGGCTTTTCCAACATATGGCAGTGCGGCATTCAGGCATATTTCTTCAACAGCCGTGTATGCACCGTTTCGGGAACGAACTTGCTGACATCGCCGCCCAGACGCGCAATTTCCTTGACCAGTTTCGACGCAATGGCCTGCCGGCGGGCATCGGCCATCAGGAATACCGTTTCGACGCTGGAATCGATGGCGCGGTTCATTCCGACCATCTGGAATTCATATTCGAAATCGGCCACCGCCCGCAGGCCGCGCACGATCACCGTGGCGCCCACGTCACGCGCGCAATGAATAAGCAGGTTCTCGAAAGGATGCACGACGATCTCTGTCGTGCAGTTCAGCAGCCTCGTCTCTTCCTCGATCATCGCAACGCGCTCTTCCAGACTGAACAGCGGGCCCTTGTCGCGGTTGATGGCCACGCCGATCACAAGGCGGTCAACCAGAGTGGCGGCGCGCTTGATGATATCAAGATGTCCAAGCGTGACCGGATCGAACGTTCCCGGATAAAGACCGATGCGCATGTCTGTCCCCTTTCTGGTCAGTGCACGCAACAATATTGCGCACTGCAATGCAAGAGGGACCGACGCCTAGCGCCCCATAATCATGCCTTCCAGCGCATCTTTTTCCATCGAAAGTTCGGACAGGCGCGCCTTTACCACGTCGCCAATCGAGATGATCCCGATCATGACCTCGCCATCCATCACCGGCATATGACGAAAACGGCCATCGGTCATCTGCTGCAACACCATGTCGGCGCTGTCGTTGATCCCGCAGCCGATGATCTTGCGGGTCATCAGGTCATCGACCACATCCAGCATGCAACTGACGCCGCGCCGCCCCAGTTCGCGCACGATGTCGCGCTCTGACAGGATACCGGCCACCTGACGCCCATCGGGCGACACAACCACCGAACCGATGCGGCGTTCGGATAACAACCGAGCGGCATCCGACACCGAGGAGCCGGGCGCAATCGTGATCACAGGTTCGCTGCTTTGCGGCTTTGATTTCAGAATTTGATGCACTTGCATTGTATCCTCCTCCGATTGCCCCGTCTTCAGCCTCGCGCCAAGCATGTGATCTTGTCAAGCGCGCGTATGACCGGAACGGTTGCGACAGGGCCATGACCCAGCCCGCCATGACGTGATCACCAATCGGTGAGCACTTGACGCAAATCATGTATCGAATCGGGCGAATCGGAATACATTCATGCGGTGCAATGTGATCGAAGGGATCAGCCCATGTTCAAGAATAACGTCGGAACCATCGACAGGGTGCTGCGGATCGTCGTCGGCCTGGCCCTGATTGCAGGGTTTTTTCTGGATACCGGTGCCAGCCTGCGCTGGCTGTATCTGGTGGGGATCATCCCGCTGGTGACCGGCTTGTTTGCCACCTGCCCGCTTTATTCCATCTTTGGTCTGTCGACCTGCCCGATGAAGAAAAGCTGACAGGGCGCAAGCCGGCGACAGCCATACCCCGGTCGGGTCCGCAATGCGCGGGCGCGACCAAGTATCCGTGCCTTCATTCCGCCGCCTGGCCCCGTGCCACGGCCAGCATGTCGCAGATAGCGGCCGGTATGGCTGCGCTCTTCCCCCGCCACATCTTCGGGGGTGCCGGTGGCGACGATCTCGCCGCCGCCATCCCCGCCTTCGGGGCCGATGTCGATGATCCAGTCGGCGGTTTTGATCACGTCCAGGTTGTGCTCGATCACCACGACCGAATTGCCCTGATCGACCAGTTCGTGCAGCACTTCGAGCAGCTTTTTCACATCCTCGAAATGCAACCCCGTGGTGGGTTCATCCAGAATATAGAGCGTGCGACCGGTGGCGCGTTTCGACAGTTCCTTGGACAGTTTCACCCGCTGCGCCTCGCCGCCCGACAGGGTGGTGGCCTGCTGGCCGACCTTGATATAGCCCAAGCCCACCTGCATCAGCGCATCCATCTTTTCGCGGATCGACGGCACCGCCTTGAAAAATTCCTGCGCGTCCTCGACCGTCATATCCAGCACATCGGCGATGCTTTTGCCCTTGAACCGTACTTCCAGCGTTTCGCGGTTATAGCGCGCACCCTTGCAGGTTTCGCAGGTAACATAGACATCGGCCAGAAAATGCATCTCGATCTTGATGACGCCATCGCCCTGGCAGGCCTCGCACCGCCCGCCCTTGACGTTGAAACTGAACCGGCCGGGCTTGTATCCGCGCGCCTTGGCCTCGGGCAGGCCAGCGAACCAGTCGCGAATGGGCGTGAAGGCACCGGTATAGGTCGCGGGGTTTGATCGCGGCGTGCGTCCGATGGGGCGCTGGTCGATGTCGATCACCTTGTCCAGATGTTCCAGCCCCTTGATGGTTTCGCAAGGTGCGGGCGTCTGGCGCGCGCCGTTCAGGCGCATGGATGCGGTCTTGAACAGGGTCTCGATCGTCAGCGTGGACTTGCCGCCCCCCGACACGCCGGTGACGCAGACAAACCGGCCCAGCGGAAATTCGGCCGTCACATCGCGCAGGTTGTTGCCGGTGGCGCGCACCACCGTCACCGATTTTCCATTGCCCTTGCGGCGGGTCGCCCGCACCGGAATGCGGCGCACCCCCGACAGGTATTGCCCGGTGATCGAGGCCGCATCGGCGATGATTTCCGCTGGCGTGCCATGGGCGACGACATGGCCACCATGCACCCCCGCGCCGGGGCCAAGGTCAAAGACATAATCCGCCTCGCGGATCGCTTCTTCGTCATGTTCGACCACGATCACCGAATTGCCCTGATCGCGAAGGTTCTTCAGCGTGTCCAGCAGCCGCCCGTTATCGCGCTGATGCAGCCCGATGCTGGGTTCGTCCAGCACATAAAGAACCCCGGTCAGCCCCGATCCGATCTGGCTGGCCAGCCGAATGCGCTGGCTTTCGCCACCGCTTAAGGTGCCGGATGAACGGGCCAGCGTAAGGTATTCAAGACCAACGTTATTCAGAAATCCCAGCCTTTCGCGGATTTCCTTCAGAATCGCCCGCGCGATCTCGTTTTTCTGCACGCTTAGATGGTCGGGCACGCCCAGGCACCAGTCATAAGCCTCGCGGATCGACATTTGAACGACCTCGCCCGCATGCAGCCCGCCGATCTTGACCGCCAGTGCCTCGGGCCGCAGCCGGTAACCGCCGCAGGCCCCGCAAGGGCGGTTGTTCTGATAGCGTTCGAACTCTTCGCGCACCCAGGCGCTATCGGTTTCGCGATAGCGGCGTTCCATGTTCGGGATAACCCCTTCGAAGGGACGGCTGACCTGATAGACCCGGCCGCCTTCGTCATAGCGGAACTGGATCTCGGTCTCGCCCGACCCGAACAGGAATACCTGCTGCACCTCGGGTGACAGGTCTTTCCACGGCGTGTTCTTGTCGAACTGGTAATGGCGCGCGATCGCCTCGATCGTTTGCAGGAAATAGGGCGACTTGCCCTTGCGCCAGGGGGCCAGCGCGCCGTCATAAAGTTTCAGCGCCGCATCCGGCACCACAAGCCGTTCGTCAAAGAACAGCTCTACCCCCAGCCCGTCGCAGACCGGGCAGGCCCCGAAGGGGGCGTTGAACGAAAACAGCCGCGGCTCGATCTCGGGGATGGTAAAGCCCGAAACCGGACAGGCGAATTTTTCGGAAAAGGTGATGCGCTGGGGCTCGTCCTCGGCGGTTTCCAGAATGGCGATGCCGTCGGCCAGATCCAGCGCGGTGCGCAAACTGTCGGCCAGCCGGGTTTCCAGCCCTTCACGCACCACGATACGGTCCACCACCACGTCGATATCATGGCGGAATTTCTTGTCCAGCGTGGGGGCCTCGTCCAGCTCGTGAAAGGTGCCGTTGACCTTGACCCGCTGAAAGCCCTGCTTGCGCAGTTCCGCGAATTCCTTTTTGTATTCCCCCTTGCGGTCGCGCACGATGGGGGCCAGCAAAAAGGCGCGGGTGCCCTCGGGCATCGCCATGACGCGGTCGACCATATCCTGCACCTGTTGCGCCTCGATCGGCAGGCCGGTGGCGGGGCTGAACGGGGTGCCCGCGCGGGCGAACAGCAGCCGCATATAGTCATAGATTTCCGTGACCGTGCCGACGGTCGAACGCGGGTTTTTCGACGTGGTTTTCTGTTCGATGGAAATCGCGGGGGACAACCCGCTGATGTGATCGACATCGGGCTTTTCCATCATGTCCAGGAACTGGCGCGCATAGGCTGACAGGCTTTCGACATAGCGCCGCTGGCCTTCGGCATAGATGGTATCAAAGGCCAGCGATGATTTGCCCGACCCCGACAGGCCGGTGATGACCACAAGCTGATCGCGCGGAATATCCACGTCGATGTTTTTCAGATTGTGCTCGCGCGCGCCGCGCACCGATATCGTCTTCAGCTCGGCCATGCCTGCCCCCGGTTGGATGGTTAAGAAATAGTTGACATGCGCCGAGTCTCCAACCGAAAAATGCGAACATTTGGCGAACATGTGGATTCTGCGCGGATTTCGCGCGCCGCCCCTTCACATTCTTATTTTGGAATGTATATTCCACCCCAATCGCGGCACCACCCCCCGCTGTCACAGACTGGAAAACCGATGTTCTTCAAACCCCGCAATCCTGGCCCCCGAGTCGCCCCGATCGACGCCGCCGAAGCGATCAAACAGGTCGCCGCAGGCACGCTGACCCTGATCGATATCCGCGATCCGTCAGAGATACGGGCATCCGGCCATGCGGTCGGCGCGCTGCTGATCCCGCTGACCGTATTCCGCATGAAGGCCGATCCCGCCAGCCCTGAACACAACCCAGCCCTGTCGGTGGACAAGCCAGTGGCACTTTATTGCGCGTCGGGTGCGCGGTCGGGCATGGCCGGGCAGATGATGCTGCAGATGGGCTATAAGCAGGTGCATAACCTGGGCGGGCTGCATCACTGGCAGATGGCCGGCGGGGCCGTGACCCACAGCTAGGGCGCGGGCCGCGCCCTAGAAATGCAGCGCGCGGCCATAGGCATCCAGCACCGATTCATGCATCATCTCCGACAGGGTCGGATGCGGAAAGACGGTGTTCATCAGCTCAACCTCGGTGGTTTCCAGCGTGCGACCGATGACATAGCCCTGGATCAGTTCGGTCACCTCGGCCCCCACCATATGGGCGCCCAACAGTTCGCCGGTTTTCGCATCAAAAATGGTCTTGATCATCCCCTCGGCCTCGCCCAGCGCGATGGCCTTGCCATTGCCGATGAAGGGGAACTTGCCGACCTTGATGTCATGTCCGGCCTCGCGGGCCTTGGCCTCGGTCAGCCCGACGCTGGCGATCTGCGGCTGGCAATAGGTGCAACCGGCGATGGCGTCGGGGCGCACCGGATGCGGGTGCTGACCGGCGATCAGCTCGGCCACCATCACACCTTCATGGGATGCCTTATGCGCCAGCCAGGGGGCGCCCGCGATATCACCGATGGCGAACAGCCCCTCGACCCCGGTGCGGCAATATTCATCGACGACCACATGGGTACGGTCGATCTTGACGCCCAGGCCTTCAAGCCCCAGACCTTCCACATTTCCAACAATTCCGACCGCTGATATCACGGTATCGAAGTCGATCTTTTCAATTTTCCCATCTTTTTCGATATGGGCCGTCACCTTGCCCTTACCGCGGTCCAACTGCTTGACCCCGGCCTTTTCCAGGATCGTCATGCCCTGCTTGACGAATTGCTTTTTGGCAAAGGCACCGATTTCGGCGTCTTCGACCGGCAGGATGCGGTCCATCACCTCGACCACCGTCGTTTCGGCGCCCAGCGTGTTATAGAAACTGGCGAACTCTATCCCGATCGCGCCCGACCCGATCACCAGCAGCTTTTTCGGCATCCGCACCGGTTGCAGCGCGTGGCGATAGGTCCAGACCAGATCGCCATCCGCCTCCAGCCCCGGCAATTCGCGGGCGCGCGCGCCGGTGGCCAGCACGATGTTCCTGGCGCTCAGGTCTTCGACCCCTTTGGCGGTCTTGACGCTGACCTTGCCCTTGGCGGGCAGGGTCGCTTCACCCATCACCACGGTGATCTTGTTCTTTTTCATCAGATGGCCGATGCCGCCCGACAATTGCGCCGCCACGCCGCGCGACCGTTTGACGACCGCGCCCAGATCAAAGCTGATCGCGTCGGCCTTCAGCCCGAATTCCTTGGCCCGGTGCATCAAGTGAAACACCTCGGAGGACCGCAGCAGCGCCTTGGTCGGGATACAGCCCCAGTTCAGACAGATACCGCCCAGGTTTTCGCGTTCGACAATGGCCACGCTCAGGCCCAGTTGTGCGGCCCTGATCGCGGCGACATAGCCCCCCGGCCCGGCACCGATGACCACCACATCAAAATCACGCTGTGCCATACGCCCCCCTTTGAAAACTAGTTTGATGCTAAACTATATCCTTTTCGGCGCAATATACACAACTGCAAGGCCGCTTTTCGCTGGGCGAATAGCGCCGTTACGCAGGCAGGGCGTTCAGAACCGCGCCATATCCCGCGTCATGCAGAAAGTCGGCCTCGGCCGGGGTATTCGTCCGGCCCAGTGCCTTGTTACGATAGGGAAAGCGGCCAAAGCGGCGGATAATCTCGCGGTGGGCGCGGGCATGCGGCAGGTTTCCGCCCCCCGCGTCGGGCATATGCATCATAAACAGGCGCACGCTGCGCTCCTGGTCGGGCAGGCTTTCGGAATGCATCAGCGGCAGATAGAAGAACTGGCGCTGCGGCGGCGGCACCAGCAGATCGACCCCGCTGCCGATGGCCCATTTCGCCGCCGACACTGCCAGCGTGTCGGTGGAAAAGGCCCGCGCATCATCCCGGAACATGTTGCGCGGAAACTGGTCGGTCACGACAAGATAGGCCAGCGCGCCCTCGGGCGACGACAGCCAGTGCTGCAGGCCGCCCGCGCGCGCCACCTGCCACAAGGGCAGGAACCTGTCGCGTATCTGCGCATCCAGCGCCGCGCCGCCCTCATACCAGCCCTTGGGGCCGACCTGGTTCAGCCAGAAATCGTTTACCGCCTGCGGATCTGTCATCGCAGCCTCCTCCATCCCATGGGGCGAGCGTCTCAGAACCGGGGCGACATGGCAAGCCCGTCATGGTTGCGGATCGTCATCGCGCCCGTCCAGATGGTCGACGAAATATTCCTGCGCGGCCTCGACCGCCACGATGGTGGCCGAGGGCAGAACCGGCGCATAGGTGCCGGTTTCGCTGACAGCAGGCGCCGGACGCCGCGTCATGCGCCAGACCGCATAGGCCGCCAGGATGAACAGGACCCCGGCCAGAAACAGAAAGAACCCGGCCGAACCGAAAGCCCCCATCGCCCAACCGGTGATCAGCGGCCCGCTGACCGCGCCGATTCCATTCAGAAACAGCATGCCACCCGATGCGGCGGCCATGTCCTCGGGCTGCATGTAATCATTGGTATGGGCAATCAGCAGCGCATAAAGCGGGTTCACGGTGCCGCCGATGATGAACATCGCCCCCAGCAGCACGGCGAACTGTGCCTCGAAGATCAGGCCCAGCACGGCCCCCGCCCCGCCAATCACCGCCAGCCACAGGACCAGCACGCGCCGGTCGATCCGGTCTGACAGCCGCCCGATGGGAAATTGCAGCAACACCCCGCCGATATAGATGGCCGATACGAATGCCGAAATCTGCGGCACGCTCAGCCCTGTCAGGGTGCCATAAACCGCCGACATGCCGAAGAAGGTGGCGAATGCCCCGCCCAGCAGGAATGTCCCCACGCAGCCCAGTGGCGATATGGCGAACAGCCGGCGCAGACTCATCGGCTTGGTGGCCGCAAAGGCCGGCGTGGGCGATACCGACAACAGCACCGGCGCAAAGGATACCGACACCAGAACCGAGGCGATGACGAACAGCGCGAAACCCGCCGGATTGCCGATCGCCAACAGCCCCTGCCCCGCCACGATTCCCACCATCTGCACGATCATATAGATCGCCAGCGTCTGGCCGCGCGTTTCATTGGTGGCCGAATCGTTCAGCCAGCTTTCGGCGGTGACATAGACGCCCGAAAAGCTGAACCCGATGATGATGCGCAGCACCGTCCAGGCCCAGGGATCGGTGACGGTCGGATACAGCACCAGAACCGCCGAAATGAACGACCCCAGCGCCGCGAAGACCCGCACATGGCCGACCCGGCGGATCAATTCTGGCGTCAGCCGCGATCCGCCCAGAAACCCCAGAAAATAGCCTGACATCACGAAAGACATCTGCAGCGTCGAAAAACCTTCGATGCCACCGCGCACCCCCAGCAGGGTGCCCTGCAAGCCGTTGCCGACCATCAGCAGCAGCAGCCCCAGAAACAGCGGCCAGCTTGTGCCGACGACCCCGATCATGGCCCGGCCGCCGCGCGGTCGGGGATCAGCAGCGACGCATCCCCATAGGAAAAGAACCGGTATCCCCGCGCCACGGCATGGGCATAAATGGCGCGGATGCGGTCTGCCCCCATCAGGGCCGAAACCAGCATGATCAGGGTCGACCTGGGCAGGTGGAAATTCGTCATCAGCGCGTCTGTCACCCGAAAGCCATAGCCGGGGCGGATAAAAATATCGGTATCGCCCTGCCAGGCATGTACCACCCCCTGCGCATCGGCCGCCGTTTCGATCAGGCGCAGCGCCGTGGTGCCCACCGGGATGATCCGCCCGCCCGCCGCGCGGGTTGCGTTGATCTCGTCGGCGGCGGTCTGGCTGACCTGCCCCCATTCGGAATGCATCCGGTGCTGGCTGACATCGTCGGACTTGACGGGCAGAAAGGTTCCGGCGCCGACATGCAGGGTGACTTCGGTGAATTGTACGCCTGTTTCGCGCAGTGCCCGCAGCAGCGCGTCATCGAAATGAAGCGAGGCCGTCGGCGCGGCCACCGCGCCCTTGTGGCGGGCAAAAACGGGCTGATAATCGGTATTGTCCTGTTCATCGGCCGGGCGTTTGGCGGCGATATAGGGCGGCAGGGGCATCGCGCCTGCCTGCGCCAGCGCGGTGTCGAAATCAGCCCCGGTCACGTTGAAGGCCAGCACCACATCTTCGTCACCCCGGCTTTGGACACGGGCCGACAGCGCATCGGAAAAGACCACATCTTCGCCCTGCCGCAGCTTGCGAAGCGGCTTGGCCAGCGCCCGCCACGCGCCGCCGGGCTGGGGTTCCATCAGCGTGATCTCGACCCTGGCGCTGACCGGCCCTTCGGGGGTGGCGCGCAGGCGCCGGCCTGTCAGGCGCGCGGGGATGACACGGGTATTGTTGATCACCAGCCGATCACCCGCCTGCAAAAGCCCCGGCAGGTCATGCACATGCAGATCGCGGATCGTATCGCCCCGCGCCACCAGCAGGCGCGCCGCGCTGCGGGGGCGGGCGGGCCGGGTGGCGATCAGCCCCTCGGGCAGGTCGAAATCGAAATCGGACAGTTTCATTCTTCAAGCTCTGGCGGCGGACGGCGGAACAGTTCGCGGAACATGCCGGGCGTCAGCACCGACAGCGGATTCACCCCGACCTTGGGGTTCTTGGCAGGTCCATACAGGTGATAGTTGAAGCCGAAAACCCCTTCACCACGCCGCGTCAGCACACTGCCGATGCCATTGAGCAGATAAACCGGCGAAAAAACGCCCCTCATATCGACCTGTCCGGTGCGGAAATCCATGATCCCGGCCATCGAAATCCCCAGCGACGGCCCCACCGCGCTGCCCTGCGACAATTCCACACCACGCGGCGACAGGTGGAACCTGCCCTTGACATCATTGAAGATCAGCCCTTCGCCATCCAGCATTTCCAGCAGGCCGACAACCGACACCGCGCTCAGCAGTTCGGCCAGTGCCGGGGCGTCCTTGACGCGAACACGGTCGATGGTGATCGCGCCGTCATATTCGCCCTTATCGGCGGTGGGGGTCAGAACCAGATCCATCGCACCGCCATTCGATTTGGAAAACACCCCCGCCCCGCGCATCACCCCGCCCGCATCCGCCGATTGAACCCGGATAGAGGTGCCGTTGGGATGCGGCACAAGGGTGATTTGCGCCGGGGCGCCGCCGCGCACCATGGCGGTCAGGCTGCCATTCAGCCCGCCCCGCGTGGACAAACGACCCCTGGTCTGTGTCAGCACGATGCTGTCGGATACCAGGATCTGCTCCAGCCCGATGTCGATGGTGGTTCCGCCGCCGCCCGCGCCGGGCGTGGCAAAAGGGCTGCGGCGCAGGTCCATTCGCCCGCCAGGCAAGGCGATGGCGGGGCTGGCGCCAGCCCTCCCCTGCCCGGTCAGAACCACGGGCGCATCCAGCCACCCGCCCAGACGCACCCGTGTGAACCGCGCCTGACGCAACGCCCCGGCGTCGCTCAGCGATATCGTGCCGCCCTGCGCGTTCAGCCCGCCCGCGTTCAGATCAAGCCGGGTGATGCTTGCCGGGTTGCCCAGCTGCCCTTCGACCAGCAGGCTGCCCCGCTCGTTGCGGGCCTTGGACCATCCCAGTGCCGGCAAGCCAAGGCCCAGACGGTTCAGATCCGATGTCAGCCGGAAGCGCACCGGGGCTTGTGGGGTCAGGTCCAGTTGTATCTCGCCGCTGCCGACCCCCTGAATGCTGCCGGCCGGCAGGCCGATGCCAAACATGTCGGCAAAGCGCTGCGACAGTTCGACCACCGCCTCGACCCTGCTTGTGCCGTCGCTGTCGGGGCCGATCTTCTGGCTCCAGACACCCTGCACCGGCAGATCATCCAGCCGTGCGGCGCCGCTGATCGAGATCTGACCAGGGTCAGCATAAAGGCGCAGCTTGTCCGCGCCCAGCACCCGCCCCGGCACCACGCGGTCAGAACGCACCGTCTCCAGCGTGCCCGTCACGGAATAGGCAACATCGGCGGGCTGCAAATCCTGCTTGAGCTGCAAGCCCAGCCGGGCCACCAGCGCCGCGCGGCCCTCGGCGATATCGACGTCATGCCCGGCCTTGCCCAGCAGGCTGAGCGGCGGCTGGTTGAGAACCGACAACAGCGCCGGTATCGGGCTGTCCACATGCAGCTCTATCTCGGCATGGGGGGCGTGTTCGCTGATATCGGGCACCTTGAAAACCGTGCCGGCCACATCCACCGCCCCGCCACCGGGCGCGTCGATCCGGCCGGCATCCAGCACCAGCGTGAAATCCTTTTCAGTCATGGTGACATAGCCATGCGCCTGCTCGACCGGCGGCAAGGCGGGCAGAAATTTCAGCGAAGTGTCGCGAAATTCATGCGTCAGCAACAACCTTCCTGGCTGGCCGGTCGCCAGCCGCAGCGCCGCCTGCACATCGAACAACGTGCCGCCGCGCAAATGATCCGCCACCCAACGGCGCGTATTGGGCACAACATCCACCGGCCACATCGCCACCAGCCGGTTGTCGGTCAGCTGGTCCACCGACATGTCCAGGCTGACCTGCCAGCCATCCTGCCCCGCCCGCACCAGCCCGGAACTGCGATAGGCGGCCCCGTCCTGATCCAGCATCACCGCCTGGCCAAGCTGCGCGGTAAACGGGTCCAGTGTCAGCTTCAGATCGATCGCGCCACCTGTCAGCGCGACCGGGTCGGCGAATACCCCGTCGGGCGACAGCAGCATTTCATCGACCCGGATCTGGGTGATCAGGCTGGTCGGCCAGCCATTGACCGTATCGCGCAGATAAGCATGCCCCTGCGCGCGCAGCCGCAGCGCCGATGTATCGACAGACAATTGGCTGAAGGTGATCTTTTGCGCCGCAGGATCATAGGCAAAGCGGCTTTTGCCGCTTTCGAACCGGATCGGCGCGGCCTGTTCCAGCGGGCGCAGCGCCCCTGCCCCGATATCCAGCGTGGCCGTCATCGGCGCGAACTGGCCGTCGGCCTGCACCCCGGCCCGGATCGCGCCGGAAACCGGCGCGTCGATCACCGTCAGAAAAGCCAGCGCCGGCGACTGTGCGGCGATATCGGCCGAAGGCACCGCGCTGAAACTGGCATTCACATGCGCCTCTGGCGACCCTTTGAGGGTTTCCAACCCGATCGCCACCTCGGAGGGAACGCCCTGATCATTGGTCAGTGAAAAGAACACCTGGGCCTTTATGGCATCGGCGCTCTGGTCCAGCGTCATCAGCCCGTCGCTGACACGCCAGCCACGCCCGGCGCGCGAATCCTCATAGCTCAGCGTCAGCGATTCAACCGTGACGGATTCGACCGATGCAAAGGGCGGCTGCAGAAAACTGCGGTCGATCTGATCCAGAACCTGGGCCAGGCTGTCTGCGCTGACCGGGGCGACCGCCCCGCCAAGCGCCAGATCGAAACTGCCATCGACAGCGCGATGCAGCGCCAGTTCGGTATCCTTCAGCGCGACGCGACGCACCGCGATTTGGCCCCGCAACAGCGGCCGGGCCGCCAGAACCGCCTGCACGATCGGCAGGCGCGCGACCTGCCGCCCTTCGGCATCGGTCACATTGACATATCGCAGGAAAACCTGTGGCACGCCGCTGCGGCTGAAAATAACGTCGATCGCGCCGATTTCGACACCGACCGCGGCCATGGCGGCATCGGCACGCGCCTCGACCCGCTGCGTCAGCCATTCGGGCAGCCGGATCACCCGGCCGGTCATCGAAAGATAGCCCACCATCAGCACGATCGACAGAATCATGACGCCCGACAACAGCCACAGGCCGATCCGAAGGTGCAGCCGCCGGCGCGGCAAAGGCGATTGGCTGTGATTCATTGCGCGGCTGTTGCCCTGTCCTCTTGCCGTTGGCCCTGTCGGCGCTATCGTGCCGTGACGCGCCGCGTTATATCCGCGGTTCCCCTGAATCGAAAGGAGCCATCCGATGTCTGTCGATATGGGCCAGCCTGCCCCAGATTTCACCCTGCCCCGCGATGGCGGCGGCACGGTCACCCTGTCCGCGCTGCGCGGCACCCCCGTCGTGCTGTTCTTCTATCCCAAGGATGACACGCCCGGCTGCACGAAGGAAGCCATCGCCTTTACCGGGGATGCCGATGCTTTCAGCGCCGCGGGTGCCGCGGTTTTCGGCATTTCCAAGGATACCGTCGCCAAACATGACAAGTTCCGCGACAAGCACAACCTGTCGGTGCCGCTCTTGTCGGATGCCGACAGCGATGTGTGCGAGCGTTACGGCGTCTGGGGCGAAAAGCAGATGTATGGCAAGACCTATATGGGAATCGAGCGGGCAACCTTCCTGATCGGTGCCGATGGCAAGATCGCCCGCGTCTGGCGCAAGGTCAGCGTAGATGGCCATTCGGCCGAAGTTCTGGACGCGGTGCGCGCATTGTGATCCTGACGCTTGCGCAGATGGCGGTTCAGGTTCTGAACACCGCCGACGGGCAGGCCAAGGCGGCGTTGTCGCGCCGTCACGCCGCGGCCTGGTTCGCAGGGCGCGACTCAGGCGCACGGCCTGACATCGGCAGCGCCCGGCCGCCCGCGCGCCCGGCCCGGCCCGCGCGCCCCGAATTGCTGTCGCCGCGCGATGTGCCGCGCCGCCGCCCGGGCACCCTTGCCGGGCGCATCGCGCTGCTGCATGCCGTGGCGCATATTGAACTGAACGCGGTCGATCTGCACTGGGACATCATCGCGCGGTTCGCCGATACCCCGATGCCACCAGGTTTTTACGACGACTGGGTGCGTGCCGCGGATGACGAATCGAAACATTTCGATCTGGTCTGCGCCTGTCTGGAACGGTTGGGCAGTCATTACGGCGCCTTGCCCGCCCATGCCGGCATGTGGCGGTCCGCCGAAGACACGCGCGATGATCTGCTGGGCCGTCTGGCCGTGGTGCCCATGGTGCTGGAAGCGCGCGGGCTGGATGTAACGCCAGGTATGATCGCCATCTTTGAAAAGGCGGGCGACAGCGACAGCGCGCAGACGCTGAAGGTCATCTATGGCGAAGAGGTCGCGCATGTGGCCTATGGGTCGAAATGGTTCCACTTTCTGTGCGGGCGCCACGATCTTGATCCAAAGGACGTGTTTCACAGGCTGGTGCGGCAGTATTTTCATGGTTCCCTGCGCCCGCCTTTCAACGAGGAAAAACGCGCCGAGGCCGGCATTCCCCCCGATTTCTATTGGCCCCTGACCGATGGGCTGAACCAGGCGGCACCCTGACCGCAGTCGGCAAAATGTCGCCTATTTTCGCGCATATCCGGCGGCAAACCCCGATCATTGTTCAAAAATGTTGCGCTAAAACGACTGACTCCCTATTCAGGCCCAGATTGCCGTGGCTGGGAAGGCAATCACCGAAAGACTTGGGATGGGGCTGACGGGACAAGAAATTTGAGGGCGACACTGCAATCACGACTTCACGCTTTCCTGGAGCGACACCTGCCGGAACAGCGCCTGTTTCTGCGTAACGATTCAGAAACGCGGTTCATCCGGTTAAGTTCCACGACGCAAGCCATTGCGATCACCGGGTCTGCCCTGCTGCTGGGCTGGACCATCATCGCCTCGGCGATCCTGATCATGGACAATATCGGCGCAGGCGGGCTGCGCGATCAGGCGGCGCGCGAACGCTCGACCTATGAAACGCGCCTCAATGCCCTCGCGGCAGAGCGCGACCAGCGTGCGGCCGAAGCCGTCAGCGCCCAGGCCCGGTTCAACCAGGCCCTGCTGGAAGTTTCCAAGATGCAATCGTCGCTGCTGGCCTCGGAACAGCGCCGCAAGGAACTGGAGACCGGCATCGCGCTGGTCCAGAACACGCTGCGCACCGCGATGGCCGAACGCGACGATGCGCGCGACCGCATCGCCGGGCTGAACGCAACGCTGGCCCAGACCACCGGGACCGGCGGATCAGAAGCGATGCGCGCCCAGGACATGCAGGCCACGCTGACCTTCATGGCCGACGCCCTGGATCGCACCGCCGCCGAACGTGAAATGGCCGTGGTCGATGCCGCCGCCGCCTATGAACTGGCCCACAAGACCGAATATGACCGTCGCCTGCAGCAGGATCGCAACGATCATATCTTTGCCCAGCTGGAAGAGGCGCTGGCCATTTCCGTGGCGCCGCTGGACAAGATGTTCGGGGCTGCGGGCCTGAATGCCGACCGGCTGATTGATCAGGTTCGGCAGGGCTATTCAGGTCAGGGCGGCCCGCTGACGCCGATCGCCCTGTCAACCAAGGGCACGCCGCCCGATGCAGACAGCCTGCGCGCCAACCAGATCCTGCAGGGCATGGACAAGCTGAACCTTTACCGGATCGCGGCCCAGAAGACGCCCTTCTCGCTGCCGCTGAAATCTGCGTTTCGGTATACCAGCGGCTTTGGTGCCCGCTGGGGGCGCATGCATTACGGCACCGATTTCGCCGCCGCCTATGGCACGCCCATCTATGCCACCGCCGACGGGGTCGTGATCCATGCCGGACCGGCATCCGGGTATGGCCGCCTTATCAAGATTCAACATGAATTCGGGATTGAAACCCGTTATGGCCATCTGTCAAAACTTCGCGTGAAGGTCGGGCAAAGGGTCTCGCGCGGAGAGTTGATTGGTGATATGGGAAATTCTGGCCGGTCTACCGGCACCCATCTTCATTACGAAGTGCGCGTAGGGGATAAACCCGTCAATCCGATGATCTATATCAAGGCAGCCAGAGATGTTTTCTAAAAGCAGGATCAATGAACCCGGTCCCAAGCAAACCGCAGAACCGGAGAAACCGAAAATGCCGGAAACCCCGATGGCCCCGGCCATGACCACAGACAAACCCGCCGCCGCGCCCAAGCCCAAACCGGCCGCCTCGGTGCTGTCCAGCGATCTGACCATCACCGGCAACCTGCGCACCACGGGCGACATTCAGGTCGAAGGCACGGTTGAGGGCGATATTCGCGCGCATCTGCTGACGGTTGGCGAAACCGCCACCATCAAGGGCGAAGTCGTCGCCGATGATGTGGTGGTCAATGGCCGCGTCGTGGGGCGCGTTCGCGGGCTGAAGGTTCGGCTGACCTCGACCGCGCGGGTCGAAGGCGACATCATTCACAAGACGATCGCGATCGAAAGCGGCGCGCATTTCGAAGGTTCGGTTCAGCGTCAGGACGATCCGCTGAGCAATGGCACCGCGCCGCGCCCATCCGCAAAGCCCGCCGCATCGCAAGACTGACGCGGGCATGGTGACGATGCAGGGGGTTCCGCGATCGGCGCGGGGCCCCTTGTCATTGGGGCTGCCTGAAATATCACGGGCACGCATAAAATCCAAAATAATCTCACATTGGCGAAATATTTCACAAACCTATTGACGATACCTTGCGCTTTTTCCTATTGTCCCGGCACGCTGAAACAGGCAGTTTTCCTGAAAAAATCATGCTGACTTCGCGCAGCAAACCGGATGAAGCGGCGCAATCCTGCGCCACAACACTTTAAGGGAGGGGATCATGGCCGGCACCTATATCGACGATTTCAAAGAAGGCCAGGTCGACATCAGCCCGGGCCGCACCATCACCGAAACCGATGTTGTGACCTATTCCTGGGTGTCGGGCGATGTGAACCCGATGCACACAGATGCCGAATTCGCCGCCAAATCGCCCATCGGCGCCCGTATCGCCCATGGCACGCTGGGCATGTCGGTGGCCACCGGCCTGTCGGCGCAGATCGGCGGGCTGATCGGCACCGCGATCGCCGCGATCGGTGTCTATGACTGGGAATTCAAGGCACCGATCTTTATCGGCGATACGGTCACGCTGCATGCCACCGTGGTTGAGGCCAAGATCAGCACATCCAAACCCGATCGCGGCGTTCTGACCCGCCGGATGGACCTTTACAACCAGCATGGCAAGATCGTGCAGACCGGGTTGATGAAAACCATGGTCAAATCGCGCGCTGCCGACGCCAAAACCAAGTAAGGACAGAAAGACATGGAACTTATCAACACCGCCGGGCTGACCGAAGATCAGCAGATGATCCGCGCCAACACGCTGGAACTGCTGAAAAAGGCGCTGCCCTTTGAAAACATCCGCGCGCTTGATGAAAACCGCGAATTCCCCCATGACGCCTATAACGCCCTGGCCGAAGCGGGCTTCATGGGCCTGTTCTATCCCGAAGAATACGGCGGAATGGCTTCCAGCCATGGCGATCTGGCCGCTTTCGTGGAAACGCTGGGCTATTATTACACCGGTGTGGCGCAGGCCTATATGACCACCGTAATCTATGGCGGCATGCATATCGTGCACAGCGCCAACAAGGCCCTGAAAGACAAGATCATTCCGCAAATCATCAGCGGTGATGTCAAGCTGGCGCTGGCCATGTCCGAACCCGGCACCGGGTCCGACGTTGCCGGCATCAAGACCACCGCCATCCGTGACGGCGATCACTATGTGCTGAACGGCAACAAGATCTGGATCACCTGCGCCCATGTCGCCGACAAGCTGGTCGTGGTCTGCAAGACCGACCCGAATGCCGGCCGTCACAAGGGGATGAGCTGCCTTCTGGTCGATACCAACGCCCCCGGCGTTGAAATCCGTCCGCTGAAAATGATGGGCCGCCGCACCACCCACGCGAACGAAATCTTCTTCACCGATGTAAAAGTGCCGGTTGAAAACCTGATCACCGAAGAAGGCGGCGCCTGGAAAAGCATCATGAAATGCCTGAACGTCGAACGGCTGTGCCTGTCGGCGATCTCATCCGGCCATTGCTGGCGCATCACCGAATATGCCACCGACTATGCCAAGGAACGTATCCAGTTCGGCCAGCCGATCACCAATTTCCAGGTCATCCAGCACAAGCTGGTAGATATGGTTATCCTGTCCGAAAGCGCGCGCCAGTCGGCCTGGCGGGTGGCTGATCTGCTGGATCAGGGCGCCAATGCGGTGCGCGAAACCTCGATCGCCAAGATCATCACCTCGGACAATAACGTCAAATGCACCGATATCGGCATGCAGGTCATGGGCGGTGCCGGATATTCATCGGAATACATGATGGAGATGTTCTATCGCGATGCCCGCGTCGGCCCGATCGGCGGCGGCTCGAACGAGATCCAGCGCAACATCATTGCCAAGCTGATGGATCTGTAATCCGCAAGGATCACGACACAAGAAAGGGGGGCCATGCGGCCCCCCTTTTGCGTTCATGGCCCCGGATATGCGTCAGCCGAACTGGGCGAACCCGCCATCCAGCACCTTGCGATCGCCGACAAAGGTGCGGAACAGCACACTGGCCCCGTCGCGCCACATCTGCGTGGTCAGCGTCTCGCCCGGCATCACCGGCGATGAAAACCGCACATCGAAACGGGTCATGTCCCCGCGCCCCATGAACCCGATCACCGCCCGCCCGACAAAGCCGTAACTGCACAGCCCGTGCAGGATCGGCCGGTCCCAGCCGCCGCGCCGGGCAAATTCGGGGTCGGAATGCAGCGGGTTTCGGTCGCCCGACAACCGATACAACAGCCCCTGGTCAATGCGCGTGGGCTGATCCACCACGGCGTCGGGGGCGCGGTCGGGCAAGGTCCAGTCCGATTTGGGGCCGCGCGGGCCGCCAAAGCCACCCTCGCCGCGCACGAAGTGGCTGACCATGGTGGTTGCATAGGGCTGGCCATCCAGGTCGGTCAGTTCCTGCGACATCTCGACCAGCGCGCCAGACCCCTTGTCATAGATCGCCTTGACCGACCGGGTGACAAACCCCCGCCCATCCACCGGCAGTGGTCGATGCACCTGCAGGCCCTGTTCGCCATGCAGGGTCATCGCGCGATCGAATTCCCCGAATTTCGGCCAGGGAATGTGAAAACCCAACACGACAGCAAAGGTGGGCAGCACCTGTTGCGGCACGCCAAGGGTATTTTCCGTGGTATATTCCAGCTCGGCGGCCGGATCCTGGGCACCGGCGCCCACGCCCAGCGCATACAGCATCGCATCGCGGCTGGTCCACTCTACCGGCTGCGGACCGGTGCTGTTGCCCACGACATCCAGAAAAATCGTCATTTCTTCCCCCTTGGTTGGTTAACGTCCCTGCGGCCGATAGATCCGACTGAACAGGACGAACAATATGCAGGCTGTTATCCCGACCGCCGGAATCAGCGTTGCCATCGACAGAACCGGATTACGCATCAGCGCCGCAACCGACCCGACCACCATGCCGGTCGACATCTGCATGAAACCCATCAGGGCCGCGGCTGACCCCGCCACATGTGGAAACGGCTCCAGCACCCTGGTTGTCATGAAGGGCACGATAAAGGCTGTGCCCGCCGCAAAGATCGCCACAGGCCCCATTACCGTCAGGAAACTGGCGGGCAAGATCAGCAGGGCCGGCAGAAAAACACAGGCCAGCGCCATCAGCCCGACGCCAACCCCAAGCAACTGGTCATCGCTAAACCAGCGCATCAGCCGACGCAGCGCGATACTGGCGAAAAAGTAGCTGCCGCTTTGCATCAGCATGCTCAGCCCGAAGGCGGTTGGCGTCATGTTCAGATCGCCCATCAAGATGAAGGGCAGAACGGTGGAAAAGGCAAACAAAGTGCCCAGCGAACAGGCCAGGATCAGTGACGGCACCAGGAATGCCCGCTGCGATATCAGATCTCCGTAAGAGCGCGCCAACCTTCTGGGGGCCAGTCGCGACAGATCGCGCGCCACAGTTTCACGCTGGACCAGCACGCTGAGCATCAGCACCGCCAGTCCCAGCCCTGCCAACACCAGCGAAATGCCGCGCCAATGCGCAAAGGACACAACCAGCCCGCCAATCGTCGGCGCCGATGCCGGGCCCACTGCCAGAATGATGCTGATCATGTTCATGATCCGGGCCGATTCCGATCCTTCGAACAGGTCGCGCACCACCGCCCGCGCGACGGCCAGCCCACCGGCCGCCCCCACCCCCTGCATCGCCCGCGCGAACAGGAAAAGGCCGATGGTCGGCGCAAAAAGCGCCAACAGGCTGCTGATACAGAAGAATGCCGCGAACATCCGCGCGACACTGCGCCGCCCCAGCGCGTCTGACAGCGGCCCCCAGAACAGCTGGCCCAGCGCAAAGCCGCCAAAATAGAGCGTTACCGTCATCTTGCCGATGGATTCGGTGGTTCCGAAATCTTTTACGATCTCGGACATCGCCGGCAGGTACAGCGTCATCGCCACCGGCCCCATCATGATGTAAAGCGCACCCAGAAGACTGACCCGGCGCGCCGACATCACCGGCGCGATCATGAAGTCGCTCATCTACTGGTCTGGTCCAGGGGGAAGGGCGCTGGCATTCTCGGCACGCACGGCCATCAGATTGGCGCGGACTTCCTGTGCAAGTTCCAGAAACCTGTCCCAATCGGCCGTTGCGATCATGCCCCGTGCCCGGCGTCGGGATTCAAGGCTGATTTCGGACATGCGGTCCAGCATCGGCCCGGCGGCATCGGTCAGATGGATCGTCTTGGCGCGCCGGTCCTGGGGGGCCGGTTCGCGCCGGATCAATCCGGCAGCCTCCAGCCGGTCCAGCAGGTTTGACATGCTCATATTGCCGATGCCCAGACGTTCGGCCAGATGGTGCTGGCGGATCGGCCCCTGTCGGCGCAGGGCAGCCAGGGCGCGCGCCTCGGCCGGGGTGATGCCAAGGCCCGCCTCGGTCACGCCGCGTTCAAAATCGGACCGGAACAGCCGGTGCAGGTCAAAGACGACATAAGCCAGATTTTCACGATCGGTATCGGTCACAGGCACCCCATAATTAAGAAGACAGACTTAATATATATCCATCTACCGTCAATGTCGGGGAAATGACAACCCAATATCTAGCCAGCGGCCCGCCGATGTGGCCCTGCGACCTGCGGCAGCGTTTCAACGGCAAGGTTCTTGGGCCGTCGCACCAGCAGGATCGCGGGATTCTGCACCCCCTGCTCGCGGATGGTATCGGCCAGATTGCCCAGCCGCGCCGTCACGTGGCGCTGTTGCGCGGTGCTGACGGCGCATAAGATATCAACGCGCGTATCCGCCGACAGCCCTGCGGCCATCAGGTTATCCGCAATCTGCCCGGCCTGACGCACCCCCATATACAGCGCCAGCGTCGTACCCGGCTGCACGATCCGGCCCCAGTCGGGCGCGTCATCTCCCGCCCGGCAGGTGCCGGTGGCGAATACCACCCGATTAGTCGCGCCCCGATCGGTCAGCGACTGACCCAGCGCCGCACCCGCCGCCGAAGCGGCCGTGACACCGGGCACGATTTCCACGGTCAGACCGGCGGCGCGGGCGGCGGCGAGTTCTTCGCCCGCCCGCCCGAAAATACCCGGATCGCCGCTTTTCAACCGCACCACGCGTTTGCCCTGACGTGCAGCCGCCACCACAACCGCGTCAATCCGGTCCTGCGGCCAGGCGCAGGCCCCGACCGCCTTGCCCACGAACACCCGTTCGGCATCGCGCCGCGCCAGTTCCAGAACACCGGGATCGACCAGCCGGTCATAAAAGATTACGTCAGCCTCTTGCAGGCGTTGCACCGCGCGCAGCGTCAGCAGATCGCGCGCGCCGGGGCCGGCCCCGACCAGGCTGATGATGCCCCGCACCGCATCGTCCGGCGCGCCGCCCGCCGCAATCGCCTCCTTCACGGCCGCCGCCGCATCGCGTTCGGCCCCCGTGGCATGCAGCCTGCGCGGCCCGTCAAACACCCAGCGCCACAGGGCGCGGCGGTTTTCGCGCGGCACCTGCGCGCCCACCACGCCCCGCATCCGTCCGGCCAGCGCGGCAAAGGCGCCCAGATTGGGTTCCAGCATGGTCTCGACCGCTGTCCTGATCTGGCGGGCCAGAACCGGGGCGGTGCCCTCGGTGCCGATCGCCACCACCACCGGATCGCGATCCACGATCGAGGGCGTCAGCGCATCGCACAGATCCGGCTGATCGACGACATTCACCAGTGCGCCACCCGCCTTGGCCAACCCGTGCAGGGCGGCATCCCAGCCCGGACAACCGGTGGCGATAAAGACCAGCGCGGCCCCGGAAAAATCGGCAGGCGTCACCGGGCCGCCGCGATGCAGGGCCCGCCCCTGATCCACCAGCGCCTGCAATTCGGGATCGAGCGCCGGGGCCAGCAGAATGATCCGCGCCTCGGTCTTCAGCATCAGGCGGGCCTTTTGCGCGGCCTGTTCGCCGCCGCCCGCGATCACGACATCGCGGCCCGCCATTTGCAGAAACATCGGAAAGGTCTTCATGCGTTTGCCCCTTGTCCTGCCCGCGCCCGCCACAAATCGCGCGCCAGCGTGCCCGCATCGGCCATGCCCGCCGCATCCAGCGCCAGTTCGGCGGTGCCCACGATGACGGCCTGTGCGAAATCATCTGTCAGATCGCCCGACCACAATGCCGCCAGCGCCTGCGGCTGATAATCATCCGCCGCCAGCCGCCGGGTTTCATCAACCAGCGCGGGCGCCACCGCCTGCCAGGGCGCGCCACCGCGCAGCCCGAACTGCGCGACCTCTTTCGACGGGTGGCGTTCAAATTCGCCGCCGCCGCCCTTGATGACGGTCAGGCGTTCCTGCCCCAGCAACGCCCCCGCATCGGCCTGCAAATCGCGATAGGGCGGGTGAAACACCCCCTGAACGGATGCCGCGGCGCCTCCGGGGTTCAGCACCCGCAGCACGGTATTGATGGCCGAGCGCAGCCCCAGCACCTGTCGCAGTTTCAGCAGCTCCAGCGCGCGGGGGCTGAACGCCTCGAGCGGCAGATAGGCGATGCCGTCACGCGCCAGCAGCCGATCCGCGTCGGCCATGTCATCGGCCTGCGCGATCCCGGCATGGGGCAGCGCGCCGCGCACCGATGCCACCGCATCCTGATGCGAATTCCAGCCATGGATCAGCACCGGCACCCCGGCCATCGCCACCAGCCGTGCGGACAGCAAGAACAGCGGAATGCCCCGCGTGCGCCCGGCGGCATAGCTGGGCCAGTCCAGCCCCGGCGCCGCCCCCGGCCAACCCGGCAGCGTGTCGCGCAAAGCGGTGACGAAACCGGCGATCTCATCTGCCACCTCGCCGCGATAGCGCATCAGCATCAGCAATGCGCCGACCGCCTCGGGTGCCGCATCGCCCGACAGGATCAGGCGCATCGCGTCATGGGCTTCGGCGCGCGTCAGCGACCGCGCCCGCCCGGGGCCGCGTCCCATCGCATGAACATAGGGCGCAAGTGTCATTCAGCCGCCTGTTTTTGCGTGACCGAGGCCAGCAACGCCGCCAGTTCCGGCCGGCACGAACCGCAATTCGTGCCCGCGTTCAGCGCGGCCCCGATCGCCTCGACCGAGGATAGCCCCTGGGTGGTGATCGCGGCAAGGATCGTGTTCACGCCGATGTCGAAACAGGCGCAGACCGTCGCACCGGGATCGGGCCGGTCGGCGCCGGGGCTGCCCGACAGGGTGGCGTTGTCGGGGGCCTCGCCCAGCAGGCTGGCGACATGGCCACGCGCCACGGCCACCGGTTCGGGGGCGGCAAACAGGGCGGCCAGAACCCGGCCCTGATGGTGGAACGCGATGCGGGCATAGCCGCGCCGCGCGTCGATCATTGTGGCCGCCACCGCACCGTCCGGCAGGTTGAACAGCGATCGGGCATAGGTCTGCCAGTCGTCGGGCGTGCGTTCGTCGGCCAGTTCGGCGCGCCAGCCGCGCGGGGCGCGCGCCAGCGCCCAATAGGCACAATCGGGCGTGATCGCGTCGCTGGCCACGGCAAAGCCGAACCAGCCGGCGGCGAAGGGCGCGATGGCGACAGGGCTGCCCTTGCTGTCTGGCTGGCCCGATATCGGGTCCGTCACCGCCCGGACCAGCGCATCGACCCGGCCCGCACCGGAATTCTGCCCCGACCAGTGCATGGGGGCAAAGACCTGCCCCATCTGCACCTTCGGCGTCACGATCACCCGCAGAATGGCGCTGCCCTGCGGGCTGGTCACCCGCGCCAGTCCGGCCGGGATCAGCCCAAGGCGGGATGCGTCATCGGGGTGAATCTCGAGATAGGGTTCGGCCATATGCTGGCTGAGGCGCGGCGATTTGGCGGTGCGGGTCATGGTATGCCAGTGATCGCGCACCCGCCCGGTGTTCAGCCGGAACGGCCAGTCCGGATCGCGCGGCTCGGCGCGCGCCTGCAGCGCCAGCATCCGACCGCGCCCGTCGGGGGTGAAAAACCGCCCGTCGCCAAAGAATCGCCCGCCGCGCCGCGCCGATGTCTGGGGCCATGTGAACGGGGCCAGCCCGTCATAACCGGCATCCGAAATATCGGACAGGGCCGAGATGTCGAAATCGCGGCCCAGCCGACCGGCAATGCCCGACAGGGCGGCGTATTCGCGGAAAATCTCGGCCGGATTGGCAAAATCGAACGCCTCGGGCCAACCCATGCGGGCGGCCACATCGCACAGGATCTGCCAGTCATGCCGCGCCTGTCCCGGCACGGGCAGCACGGCGCGCTGGCGGCTGATGCAGCGTTCGGAATTGGTGACGGTGCCGTCCTTTTCGCCCCAGCCGGTCGCGGGCAGCAGCACATGCGCAAGGGCGGCGGTGTCGGTCCGGGCGGTGACATCGGACACCACGACAAAATCGCAGCCCTTGATGGCTGTGCGCACCGCGTCGGCATCGGGCATCGACACGGCCGGGTTGGTGCAGATCACCCAGATCGCCTTGATCCGGCCATCGCCGACCGCACGGAACATATCGACGGCCTTCAGCCCCGGCTGTTCGGGCATGGCGGGCGCATCCCAGAAGGTGCGCACCGCCGCGCGGTGTTCGGCATTCTCGATATCCAGATGACAGGCCAGCATATTGGCCAGCCCGCCCACCTCGCGCCCGCCCATGGCGTTGGGCTGGCCGGTGACAGAAAACGGCCCCATGCCGGGCTTGCCGATCCGCCCCGTGGCCAGATGACAATTGGTGATGGCGTTGACCTTGTCGGTGCCAAAGGCCGACTGGTTCACGCCCTGGGAATAGACCGTCACCACCTTTTGCGTGCCGGTCCACAGAAAAAAGAACGCATCCAGTTCGGCCTGCGTCAGGCCGGTCTGGGACAGATCGGCGCGCCGTGCCGCCGCCAATGCATCGTCAAAGCCGTTGACATGATCGGCAACAAACCGGCCATCCACCACGCCCTGATCGGCAATGGCCGCCAGCAGCCCGTTGAACAGCGCCACATCACCACCCGGTGCAATCGCCAGATGGATATCCGCCAGATCGGATGTTGCGGTGCGGCGCGGGTCGATATTGACGACCTTCATCGCCGGGCGCGCCTTTTTGGCGGCGGCAATGCGCTGATAGAGAACCGGATGGCACCAGGCCAGGTTGCTGCCCACCAGCACGATCAGATCGGCGGTTTCCAGATCCTCATAGCTGCCCGGCACGGTGTCGGTGCCAAAGGCGCGTTTATGCCCGGCGACGGACGAGGCCATGCACAGCCGCGAATTGGTGTCGATATTGGCCGAGCCGATGAACCCTTTCATCAGCTTGTTGGCGACATAGTAATCCTCGGTCAGCAACTGGCCCGAGACATAGAACGCCACGCTGTCGGGGCCATGTTCGGCGATGGTCGCCTTGAACCGGTCGGCCACCAGATCAAGCGCGCTGTCCCAATCCGCCGGGGCGCCGTTCACCATCGGGGTCAGCAGCCGGTCGTCCAGCGAGACGGTTTCCCCCAGCGCCGAGCCTTTGGAACAAAGCTTGCCCGCATTGGCCGGATGGGCGGGATCGCCCTTGATGGTCAAGCCGCCCTGCCCGTCCGGGCTGGCCAGCACCCCGCAGCCCACCCCGCAATAGGGGCAGGTCGTGCAGATGGGCGCGGGCACTGTCATGCGGCCGACCGCTTGGCCAAAACGCTGGCATCCAGCAGCACCCGGCCTGCCTCGACCCGCGCGGGATAGGTGGCGATCTGGCCGCTATCGGCCCCCTGCGCCTGTCCGGTTTCCAGGCTGAACACCCAATTGTGCAGCGGGCAGGTCACCGATGTGCCATGCACGATGCCTTCGGACAGCGGCCCACCCTTGTGCGGGCAGCGGTCGGATGTGGCGAAGACCTGATCCGCATCGGTGCGGAACACCGCCACGCAGCCCAATGCCGTTTTCACGATCCGCGCGCCGCGCAGCGGGATGTCGTCGATGGCGCCAATATCAAGCCAGCTCATTCCGCGGCCTCCAATGTCAGATCGGCCAGCGGCGCGAATTTCGGCGCCTCGTCCTGCGCGGCCAGTTCGGCCCAGGGGTCCTTGCGATAGACCGATTGCGAGATCTCGAACCGTTCGATCAGCGCGGCGCGGTTTTCCAGATCATCGACCACCTGCGCCTTGACCCAATCGAGGCCCACCTTGGCCACCCATTTGTAACCGCGATCCAGATAGCGTGCATTCTCGCGGTAAAGCTGGATATAGGCGGTGGTCACCGCAATCGCCTCGGCCTCACTCGTGACCTTGGCCAGCAGTTCGGTTTCCTTGACATCCATGCCCGCAGCCCCGGCCACCGACACCTCGTATCCACTGTCCACGCAGATGATGCCGACATCCTTGCAGGTCGCCTCGGCGCAGTTGCGCGGGCAGCCCGACACGGCCAGCTTGACCTTATGCGGCGTCCACGACCCCCAAAGCAGTTTTTCCAGCTTGATCCCCAGCCCGGTGCTGTCCTGGGTGCCGAACCGGCAATGGTCGGTGCCCACACAGGTCTTCACCGTGCGCAGCCCCTTGGAATAGGCATGGCCCGACACCATGCCCGCGCGGTTCAGATCGAACCACATGCCGGGCAGGTCTTCTTTTTTCACGCCCAGCAGGTCGATGCGCTGGCCCCCCGTCACCTTGACCGTGGGCACGTTGTATTTCTCGGCCACATCGGCGATGGCGCGCAATTCGGCCGGTGTCGTCACCCCACCCCACATGCGCGGCACGACGGAATAGGTGCCGTCCTTCTGGATATTGGCGTGGTTGCGTTCGTTGACAAAGCGGCTTTGCCGGTCGTCGGTGTAGTCCAGCGGCCAGTCGGCCAGCAGGTAATAGTTGATCGCCGGGCGGCAGACATGGCAGCCGTTCGGGGTTTTCCACCCCAGATGCTGCCAGACGGCGGGCTGCGATTTCAACTCTTGGCTTTTGATCAGGCGGCGCACGTCTTCATGCGTCAGATCGGTGCAGGCGCAGACCGGCTTGGCCGCCGGCATCACGAAGGCATCGCCCAGCGTCACCGCCAGAACCTGTTCGACCAGCCCGGTGCAGGTGCCGCAGGACCCCGACGCCTTGGTCACCGCGCGCACGGCATCGAGCGTGCCCGCGCCAGCATTGATCGCCTGAACGATGGTTCCCTTGCACACGCCGTTGCAGCCGCAGATTTCTGCGTCAGCCGGTAAGGCTGCAACGGCCGCCATAGGGTCCGCAGAGGCGCCCCCCTGAAAGGCAGGCCCGAAAATCAGGGTCTCGCGCATGTCCGACACATCGGTGCCGTCCTTGATCATGCCATAGAACCAGTTGCCATCGGCGGTGTCGCCATACATCACCGCGCCGATGATCTTGTTGTCCTGCAACACGATGCGCTTGTAGACGCCGCGCGCCGGGTCGCGGAACACGATATCCTCGCGCCCCTCGGCTTCGGCGAAATCGCCCGCGCTGAACAGATCGCAGCCCGTGACCTTCAGCTTGGTCGATGTCTGTTTGGGCTGGAACGCCGCCGCCTGCCCCAACAGGGTCCTGGCGACGATCTTGGCCTGATCGTAAAGCGGGGCCACAAGGCCGAACAACTGCTTGTTGTGTTCGACGCATTCGCCCAGCGCCAGAATATCGGGGTCCGATGTCACCATCTGGTCATTGACGATGATGCCCCGGCCCACCTCGATATGCGCGTCATTAGCCAGACGCGTTTCGGGGCGGATGCCGACGGCCATGACCACGATATCGGCCTCGATCCCGGTATTGTCCTCCAGCATCACACCTTCCACCCGGTCTGCGCCCAGAATGGCGGCAGTGGAGGCCTTGCAGATCACCTTGATGCCGCGATCTTCCAGCGTGCGGCGCAGCAGGAATCCCGCGGCCTCGTCCAGCTGGCGTTCCATCAGATGCCCCATCAGGTGCAGAACGGTTACCTCCATGCCCCGCATCCGCAGGCCGGCCGCGGCCTCCAGCCCCAGCAGCCCGCCGCCGATCACAACCGCCTTGGCGCCGGGTTTTGCGGCGGCCTCGATCATCGCATTGGTGTCGTCCAGATCGCGATAGGTGATGACGCCGGGCAGATCCTTGCCCTGCACAGGAATGATGAAGGGCGCCGATCCTGTGGCGATCAGCAGCTTGTCGTAAGGCACCTCGCCGTTCTGGCCGACCACGATCTTACGCGCGCGGTCGATGCGCAGCACCGCTTCGCCAAAGCGGCAGGTGATGTTGTTGGCGGCATACCAGGCATCATCATGGGTGACGATCTCGGCATAGGTCTTTTCACCCGACAGCACCGGCGACAGCATCAGCCGGTTATAGTTTCCGCGCGCCTCGGCGTTGAACAGGGTGATGTCATAGGCGGCCGGATCAGCCTCGATCAGATGTTCGATGGCCCGGCCAGAGGCCATCCCGGCCCCGATGATGACGAGTTTTTGTGTCATTGGCGTTTCCACTCTCTATCCACAGAAATATACAATTTGTCCGCTACTAGATGTTGCGTTACCGTTTTCTGAAAATGCTTCATACGGTTAGACTGATGGACACCGAATTCGACTGGGACGACGCCAAGAACGCTGCAAACATCGCGGCGCGCGGCATTGATTTTGGCATCGCAGTCCGGATTGACTGGTCGCAGGCCTTGATCGGTACCGATGATCGGGTCGATTACGGCGAAGACAGAATTCAGGTCGTCGCCCCGATCGACGGGCGGCTTCACATTCTCATTTATGTTTTGCGAAGCGGGCGCATGCGCATTATATCTTTGCGAAAGGCCAACAAACGCGAACGGCGCAGATATGCCGACCGAATGGACGGATCCCTCTGAAACCCCCGACGCACTCAGCCCTGAATGGTCTGAGTACGAAGCCCGCTGGGCTGTGCGGGTATCCGATTTCGGTACGCCACTGGTGCAAGCCGCTTCGTCCTGCGGCGCAGAGAGATTTTCCGCGCGGCCCAGGCATTGGGCATCACAAAGGAAATGCTGGCACCGTTCGCGCCCGACAAACGCGGCTTCGAAGACCGGCTGGGCGATGCGCTGAGCAAACTTGCCGATGTTGCACATAAGGGTATTGCTGCTGAATAGCTCATATTCCTACTCCGCCGCGGTTGGATATGCGGCCTGTTTCATGACGCCGGCAAGGGTGTCATAGGCGGTTGCCCAGGCGGTTTCGACATCGGCGGTGAAGTCGTCCCCCAACCCGGTTTCAAGGGTGTAGAGCAGCGCCGCCCCCACCGCGTCGTAATGATCGGCCTCGACACCATAGGCGCGGTGCTCGACGGCCAGTTTCTGCGCCACCGGCACGATGGCGGGCAGATCGCGCAGCCCGTTCACCACCACGCCCAGCGTCGTCATCAGCTTCATGCCCTGTTCGCCCATGTCGGATCTGAACAGCGGCCGGACCTGCGGCGCGATCTGAAACAGCCGCGTATAGAAGATATCCGCCGCCTGCGCCTTGATCGGCACCACCTTGGCGAAACTTTCCTGAACCATATCAATCTGTTCGGGCGTCATCGGCTTTCTCCTTTCCTGCGTCATTCACCTAAGGGCAGCATCAGCCCCGCAAACCTTTCAGCAATACCAGGCGACGATGTGCGACAGCTCGCCGCCGTGATGAATGGGAAGCGCCACGACGGACGTATAACCAGCGACCAGCCCCGCCGCGCCGCCGCCCTCGGCCAGCGGCAAACCGGTGCCCAGCACGCGCCCGATCAGGCCCTGCCAGGCAGTGACGGTCGGCGGGTTGTCTTCGTCCCACAGCTTGCCCTTGCGTTCACAAAGGCCGTCGATCAGAACCGCCTTGCTGGCATCGCGGCCTACCCTGGCGGCGCGCGCGTCCCAGATTTCGAACCGTCGCGCAAGCGGCGTGCCAAGCGCCGAAAGCAGGGTCAGCACGAAGGTCTTGCCGCCCGGCACCGGGATCGGCAGGCCCAGCCCGGTGGTCAAGCCGGCCTTGCCCGCGCTTTCAGACCGCACAAAGCGATAGCCTGTGCCCAGATCGCGCATCAGAATCGGCGTATTCGACGACCACACCGCCCCCGGCAGACCCTGCCCGCGCGGAAACTGGGTGTGTTGCGATACCCATTCGAAATGCCTGGCGGCCCCGTAATAGCCATCGTCCAGCACCAGCAGCCCGTCATTTTCATGCCAGACCTCGATCGCGCCGAT
Organism: Actibacterium sp.; assembly: GCF_055134745.1. NCBI lineage: Bacteria > Pseudomonadati > Pseudomonadota > Alphaproteobacteria > Rhodobacterales > Roseobacteraceae > Actibacterium > Actibacterium sp. The sequence goes on along the minus strand of NZ_JBSRVX010000055.1, from coordinate 72,429 downwards.
CCGGGCCTTGCTGTCGGAACACAGCACCGTCAGCACCGCCAGCAGCGTATCGCCGTCAAAAACCGGAATCGCCACGGCGCTGGTCAGCCCGGCGGCATTGGCGGCATCCGTGCGCTTGAAATACGATCCTTCGAATTGCTTCAGGACAACCGGGCGCGCCTCGGCCCAGGCTTTGCCCGGCAGGCCTTCGCCCTTGGCAAAACTTTCCTGCCCCGACACGGCGGCAAAATCGGCCAATGCGCCATAGTTGCCGCTTTCCAAAACCAGTCGCCCGTCCTTGGGCACCCAGACCTCGGCAACCTCGATGAAGGTGCGAAGGGGCAGGTCGAGCGCTGCATCCATCATGCGGCCTCCTCTTTGCCGGTCTCGGCGGTTTTGGGCGATGCCTTGGCGGCAGATTTTCCCTTGGCGCCGTGTTCGTATTCTTCCAGAAAATCAAGAACCTGCGCGCGATACTGATAGTAATCCAGGTGCTCCAGCAGCGCCTTGCGGGTGCGCGGACGCGGCAGGTCGACATTGACGATCCGCCCGATCGTGGCCTGTGGCCCGTTGGTCATCATCACCACGCGGTCGGCCAGCAGGATCGCCTCGTCCACGTCATGGGTGACGCAGACGGCGGTGACCTTGGTGCGGGACCACACCTCCATCAGCACCTCTTGCAACTCCCAGCGGGTGAGTGAATCGAGCATCCCGAACGGTTCATCCAGCAGCAACAGCTTGGGCGACAGCGCAAAGGCGCGCGCGATGCCCACACGCTGACGCATGCCATTGGACATATCGCTGGCCACGCGGTCCATCGCATCGCCCAAACCCACGCGTTCCAGATAATATTCGATCACGTCCTGGCGTTCGGCCTGCGACGCCTTGGGATAGACCTTGTCCACCCCGATCGCGACATTCTCCTTGGCCGTCAGCCAGGGGAACAAGGATGGCGACTGGAACACCACCGCCCGTTCGGGATCGGCACCTTCGACATGCAGACCATCCAGCTTGATCGCGCCGCTGGAAATGCCGTTCAGCCCCGCCGTCATCGTCAGAACAGTGGATTTGCCGCAGCCCGAATGCCCGATCAGCGAGACAAACTCGCCCTTTTTCAGGTTCAGTTCAAAGTTTTCGACGACGGTCAACGGGCCTTTGGGGGTCGGGTAAACCTTGCAAAGCTGCGAATATTGCAGATAGCGGTCATCCAGCATTCCCGGCGCGGTCGCCGATGCTTCGGCATAGGCTTTGGGCATGGCATGGATCGGGGTGATGCCCGGCAATGTGCGGGTTTCCTCGACCTTGGCGGCCATGCCGACATCCATCAGGTATTTCGTGACATCGGCGCGCAACCGCTTGAAGGCGGCATCATGGTTCATCGCGGCGCGGTCGCGCGGACGCGGGATGCCGACCTTGAACGGTTCCCCCAGCGTGCCATCGGGGTTTAGCGGAATGATCCGGTCGGCAAGCTGGATCGCCTCGTCCACGTCATTGGTGATCAGCACGCAGGTTTTCTTGTCGGCCTCCCAGATCGCCTCGATCTCGTCGGCCAGATTGGCGCGGGTCAGCGCGTCCAGCGCCGACAAGGGTTCGTCCAGCAGCAGCATCTCGGGGTCCATGGCCAGCGCGCGGGCCACGTTCACCCGCTGGCGCATGCCCCCCGACAGTTCCGCCGGGCGGCGCGTCTTGGCATGACCCAGACCGACCATCGAGACGTATTTGTCGACCTTGGCCTTACGCTGCGCGCGGGACAGTTTGGCGAACATCGTATCGACCGCCAGGCTGACATTGCCGTCCACCGTCAGCCAGGGCATCAGCGAATAGCTTTGAAAGATCACGCCGCGTTCGGGGCCGGGGCCGGTCACGGGCTTGCCCTTGAAGGTCACGCTGCCGCTGGTGGGCATGTCCAGCCCGGCCATCAGGTTGATCAGCGTGGTCTTGCCGGTGCCCGAAAAGCCCAGCAGCACCAGAAATTCGCCCTCTTCCACCGACAGGTTGATGTCTTTGAGCACCTCAGACCGGTTATCGCCCTGACCGAAGCTTTTGAAAACGTTCTTGAATTCGAAGACTGCCATTGCGCTCACCGATTGTTCGAGAAGGTGAACAGCGACTGGATCGCGAACATCAGACGATCCAGGGCAAAGCCGATGATCCCGATGGTGAAGACCGCCACCATGATCTTGGCCAGGCTGTTGGAGCTGCCGTTCTGGAACTCGTCCCAGACAAACTTGCCCAGACCGGGGTTCTGCGCCAGCATTTCAGCCGCGATCAGCACCATCCAGCCCACACCCAGCGACAGGCGCAGCCCGGTGAAGATCAGCGGCAGCGCCGAGGGCAGCACCAGCTTGGTGATCTTGGTCCAGGTGCCCATCTTCAGCACCTTGGACACGTTGACCAGATCCTTGTCGATGCTGGCCACACCCAGCGCCGTGTTGATGATCGTGGGCCAGAGCGAACACAAGGTCACCGTGATCGCCGAGGTCAGGAAGGATTTGGAAAACAACCCGTCATTGGTGGCATAGGCGGCAGACACCACCATGGTCACGATCGGCAGCCAGGCCAGCGGGCTGACAGGTTTGAAAATCTGGATCAGCGGGTTCATCGCGGCATTGGCGGTGGGCGACAGCCCCGACAGGATGCCCAGCGGCACGGCAATGATCGTGCCCAGCATGAAGCCGAAGAAAACCGTCTGGATCGAGGTCCAGATCTGGTCGTAATAGGTCGGCTTGCCGGTATAGTCGCGGAATTTCACCTGATCGGCCTTGCCTTCGGCAACCAGCTTGGCGTTGCGGTCATCCTGACGCTGATAGAAGGCGGCAGCCTTTTCGCGTTCGCGCACATGATCGGCATTCAGCACCAGCGCCTGTTCCCAGACCTGCGCCGGACCGGGGATCGCCCCCAATGATGTCTGAACCGTCGGCGCCAGCAGGCCCCAGACCACCAGAAAGGCCGCGATCGCCAGAACCGGAATACCCAGCAGCCGCCAGATTTCGCGCAACTGCCCGCGCGGGTTATCCCCGGCGGCGGCGCGCAACAGCGGCGTCAGCCAGGACAGGCCCAGCACGCGAAACCAGCCATCGGCCTTGTTGATCCGGGTGAACATCCGGGCGCGGCGGGCCTCTTTCGCCTGATCTGGCAGGGATTGGGTGTCGATCGCGGTCATCGTGATATCCTCAAACTGGTCCGTGTTTTGGCCGATTGGGGCGCCCGCCGCATGGACAGGCGCCCCGGCTTGGTTCAGCCCTTGATCTGGTTGCCCATGACCATCTGATTGCCCTTCAGCCCGATGGGCAGGCTTTCCAGATAGGCGTTGGGGGTTTTACCGTCATAACCGATGCCGTCGATCACATCGCTGGCGGGGGTCGGCGCCTTGTAGCCGTCGCTTTCCCAGGGGAAATCCGCCGCATCCGCCAGGCCTTCATCGACCAGCATCTTGGCGGCCTTCAGATAGATCTCGGGCTTGTAGACCGATTTGGCGACCTCGTCATACCAGCTGTCGGGCTTGGCTTCGGCGATCTGGCCCCAGCGGCGCATCTGGGTCAGATACCACACCGCGTCCGAATAGAACGGATAGGTCGCGTTATAACGGAAGAAGACGTTGAAATCGGGTACGGCGCGCTTGTCGCCCTTTTCATATTCAAACGTGCCGGTCATCGAATTGGCGATCACCTCTTTGTCGGCACCGACATATTCAGGCCGCGACAGCAATTCGACCGCTTCCATCCGGTTCGCGTTGTCGTTTTCATCCAGCCAGATTGCGGCGCGGATCAGCGCCTTGGTGACGGCCAGCGTGGTGTTGGGGTTGGCTTCGGCGAATTCGGCCGTCATGCCGAACACCTTTTCGGGGTTGTTCTTCCACAGCTCGTAATCGGTGATTACCGGAACGCCGATGCCCTTGAAGACAGCGGCCTGGTTCCACGGCTCGCCCACGCTATAGCCATAGATCGTGCCGGCCTCCATCGTGGCGGGCATCTGCGGTGGCGGCGTGACCGACAGCAGTACCTCGGCCCCGATCTGGCCCGAGACGTTTTCAGGGCTGTAATAGCCCGGCTGGATGCCGCCCGCCGCCAGCCAATAGCGCAGCTCATAGTTATGGGTGGATACCGGGAACACCATTCCCATGTTGAACGGCTTACCCTCGGCGCGATACTTGTCCACAACGGGCTTGAGCGCACTGGCCGAAATCGGGTGCACCGGCTTGCCGTCGGCGCCGGCCGGGATGTTGGGTTTCATCTCGTCCCAGATCGCATTCGACACGGTGATGCCGTTGCCGTTCAGATCCATGGAAAACGGGGTGATGATATGCGCCTGCGTGCCATATCCTATGGTCGCGGCCAGCGGCTGACCGGCCAGCATATGGGCCCCGTCCAACTGCCCGCCGATCACGCCGTCCAGCAGAACCTTCCAGTTCGCCTGCGGTTCCAGCGTCACGAACAGGCCCTCATCCTCGAAATAGCCCTGTTCATAGGCCACGGCCAGCGGCGCCATGTCGGTCAGCTTGATAAAGCCGAATTTCAGCTCGTCTTTCTCTACGGCCAGCATCTCGGCAAAGGCCGGCCCGGTCAGACATGTGCTGGCAATCAGGATCGCAAGTGCTTTTTTCATCTGTGATCTGGTCCTTGTTCGAAGGCCCCGAACGGGGCGGAAAAACGCAAAAAGCCGCCGACCATATCCGCAGTTTGCGGAAGGTCAGGCGGCTGTGCCCGGATACCCACATCAATGAGGGTGAATAGTTCGGCAAAACGTCTTTGTTTCACCGTATGACCCAGTCATGCCGTCAGTGCCATTCCACGTCAACCAAGCTGGCAGGGTTTGCGCCAAACGAAGACCATATTGCAGATGCGAAGGCGTCATGCTGCATCGCGGCGGCTAATTTTTAGTCATTTTGCCGCGTCTGGATCAAAAATATGGCCGTCGAAAAACGCATCCGGTGTCAGAATCAGCTTGCCCGATTCCGAGGCAACGGCGGCAGGGGCGTGCAGCGATCCTTCCACCTTGCCCGAGGCGCCGGGCAGCTCTGCCCCCAGGTCGCGCAGGTTGTGGCGATAGATATCGCTGCGAAAGACATCGCGTGCGGCGGCAATCGCCGTTGCGCGGTCCAGTCCGGTGCGCGCGGCCAGTCGGCTGCCGATCCAGGCCGCCTGCGAGCGCCACGGAAAAGTGGCCGCCCCGGCAAAGAACTCCAGAAAGGCCGGCACCTGGCGCGCTTCGCCGCGGGGCGATATCACCAGACGGCCGGTCAGGGCGCGTTCGATCACCTCGGCGCTGACATTGACATATTCAGGGCGCGCCAGAATTTCCGAGGCGGTCATCTTGTTATCGCCCTGCCCCAGCCAGCGCCCCGCCCGCCAGACCGCCCGCATCAGGCGGCGTGTCAGATCGGGTTCGCCGTGCGCCCAGTCATGGCGCACGGCCAGCACCTTTTCGGGCGCAAAGGCCCAGATCGCCGCGCCCGGCAACAGCAGTTCGCCCACGCCGTTTTCCACGCTGATGGATCCCCAGGGTTCCCCCACGCAAAAGGCGTCTATCTCTCCCGCGGCCATGGCCTGCGCCATCAGCGGCGGCGGGATTGTCTTGACCCGCAGCGCCTGCGGTGCCGATACGCCCAGCGCGCCCAGCCAATGATACAGCAGCTCGGCATGCATCGAGAACGGAAACGGCACGCCGATGCGGGGCTGTGCGCCACAGGCCGCGATCAGCGCGTGACCGGCGGCGCGGGCATCGGCAAAATCGAAATCATGACCCGCGGCGCGCATCTTGTCGGCCAATGCGCGCGACACACCGATCACATTGCCATTGACCGACATCACCGACAACGCGTCCAGCCGCGTCGCCATCCCCCCCAGGCCCAGCGCCATGGCCACCGGCACCGGTGACAGCATATGCGCCGCGTCAATCTGCCCGAACACCAGCATGTCGCGCAGGGTCGACCAGCTTGGTGCGCGGCGCAGGTCCAGTGCAAGCCCCTCTTCCTCGGCAAAGCCGATCTCATGCGCGATGATCAGAGGAGCGGCATCGACCAGCGGGATGAACCCCGCCATCAGCGTGACGCCGCTCATGACAACAACCCCGCCGCGGTGACAAGCGCCCCTGCCACATCGACCACCTTGCGCCCCTGATCCATCGCCGCCTTGCGCAACAGTGCATAGGCCGCGTCCTCGTCGATGCCCTTTGCCTTCATCAACAGGCCCTTGGCGCGGTCGATGACCTTGCGTTCTTCCAGCGCCCGCTTGGTGGCCTGCAATTCGGCCCGCATACGGGCGAACATGTGAAACCGGGTGATCGCGGCATCAAGGATCGGCTTGATCCGGTCGGCGCGCAAACCATCGACGACATAGGCCGACACGCCCGCCTCGATCGCCGCCTTGGTCACGCCGTCATCCGAGCGGTCCACGAACATCGCCACCGGCCGGTCCATCGGGCTGGAAGCCAGCGTCAGTTCCTCAAGCATGTCGCGCGACGGATTGGCGACATCGACCAGCACCACATCGGGGTTGCGTTCGGAAATCCGGCGGGCCAGCCCGGTTTCCTCGGCGATCACGAAGATATCGTAATCACCGGTCTCGCGCAGGCTGTCCACGATCAGCATCGCGCGTTCGCGGTCCTGCTCAACCACGACGATGGAAAGTTTCTTGGTCATTCGTTGTCCCGTAGGCGCTGTTGGGGCCCCGTGTCGCGCCCCGCTTCGGGGAAGGCAATGCGCGACATCGCCCCCGGGGCACCGGTTTCACATGCGCCCAATATGCGGGCATTCGATCCCGCGTTACGCCCGGTTTTTAATCGGCTTTGGAAGGCCGCGACGCCGCCCTACGTCAAGTTCCGAATTGAACCGCCGCGACAGCCCTGCCACAGTGGCACCACTGACAGGAGGCCCGATGCAAGACGACCCCGCCATTGCCGCCCGCAGCCGCGCCATCGCCCAAGCCATGGCCGAGGCCGAAGGGCCGCTGCTGCCCATCCTTCATGCCGTGCAATCCGAATTCGGATATCTGCCCGCCCCCGCCCTGCCCGCCATCGCCGATGTGCTGAACCTGGGCGTGGCCGAGGTTTACGGCGTCGCGACCTTTTACCCCGATTTCCACCAGACCCCCGCCGGACGCCACGTTCTGAAGCTCTGCCGGGCCGAGGCCTGCCAGGCCATGGGCGGCACCGCGCTGGCCGATCATGCGCGCGCGGCGCTGGGGCTGGACTGGCACGAAACCAGCCCCGATGGCGCCCTGACGCTGGAGCCGGTCTTTTGCCTGGGCTTATGCGCCTGCGCCCCCGCCGCGATGCTGGACGGCGACGTGCTGGGCCGGGTCACGCCTGCGCGGCTGGACGCCGCCGTCGGGGCGCTGGAATGACGCTGCGCATCCATGTGCCGGGCGATGCCGCCGCCCTGGCGCTGGGGGCCGATGCCGTGGCCGCCGCCGTTCTGGCCGAGGCCGCGCGGCGCGGGCTGGACGTGACCCTGATCCGCAACGGCACGCGCGGCATGATCTGGCTGGAACCGCTGGTCGAGGTCGAAGCCGATGCGGGCCGCACCGGTTTTGGTCCGGTGACACCCGGCGATGTAGCAAGCCTGTTCGATGCCGGGTTCGGCGCGCATCCGCTGGCGCTGGGGCGGGTCGAGGACATTCCCTATTTCGCGGGGCAGACGCGCCTGACCTTTGCCCGCTGCGGGCTGACCGATCCCCTGTCGCTAGATGATTACCGCGCCCATGGCGGGCTGGAGGGGCTGCGCGCCGCACGGGCGATGACGCCTGCGCAGATCGTTCAGGCCGTGACCGACAGCGGGCTGCGCGGTCGTGGCGGCGCGGGCTTTCCAACGGGGCTCAAGTGGAACACGGTTCTGGGGGCTGACGGCCCGCAGAAATACATCATCTGCAATGCAGATGAAGGCGACAGCGGCACCTTCGCCGACCGTATGCTGATGGAGGGCGATCCCTTTGTGCTGATCGAAGGCATGGCGGTTGCCGGTCTGGCGGTGGGGGCAAGCCGTGGATATGTCTATATCCGGTCGGAATATCCACATGCGATCAAGGTGATGCAGGCAGCCGTTGATGTCATGGCTGATCTGCTGGGGGATTTCACGGTTGCGGTTCGCGTGGGCGCCGGCGCCTATGTCTGTGGCGAGGAAACCAGCCTGCTGAACTCGCTGGAAGGCAAACGCGGCGTGGTGCGGGCCAAACCGCCCCTGCCCGCGCATGAGGGTTTTCTGGGCCGCCCGACCGTGGTCAACAACGTGCTGACGCTGGCCGCCGTGCCCTGGATTCTGGCCAACGGGGCCGCCGCCTATGCCGCCCAGGGGTTGGGGCGATCACGCGGCACGGTCCCGATCCAGATCGCCGGCAATGCGCGATATCCGGGCCTATATGAGGCCGCGTTCGGCCTGACGCTGGGCCAGATCGTCGATGACATCGCGGGCGGCACGGCCACGGGCCGCCCGGTGCGCGCGGTGCAGGTCGGCGGACCGCTCGGCGCCTATTTCCCGCGCGACAAATTCGACACCCCCTTTGGCTATGAAGACTTCGACGGCGCGGGCGGGCTGATCGGCCATGCGGGCGTGGTGATCTTTGACGACAGCGTCGATATGGCCGCGCAGGCCCGGTTTGCCATGGAATTCTGCGCGGTTGAAAGCTGCGGCAAATGTACGCCCTGCCGGATCGGGGCGGTGCGCGGCGTGGAAACCATCGACCGCATTCGCGCCGGTGACAGCGATGCCATCGCGATTCTGACCGATCTTTGTGATACGATGCGCGACGGATCGCTTTGCGCCCTGGGCGGGCTGACGCCGATGCCGGTTCTCAGCGCGCTGACCCATTTTCCCGGCGACTTCGCCGGTCAGGAGGCCGCCGAATGAAGGATTTCATCATTCCCGATGCCGATTACGGCACCCCCGCCGCCCGGTCAGACGTGCAGGTAAGCCTGACCATCGACGGCACCCCCGTGACGGTGCCGCAAGGCACCAGCGTGATGCGCGCGGCCGCCATGGCCGGGGTCAAGATCCCGAAGCTGTGTGCTACCGACAGCGTGGCGGCCTTTGGGTCGTGCCGGTTGTGTCTTGTCGAAATCGAAGGCCGGCGCGGCACGCCCGCCAGCTGCACCACGCCGGTGGCCGATGGCATGGCCGTGCAGACCCAGAACGCCAAACTGGCCAAATTGCGGCGCGGCGTGATGGAGCTTTATATCTCGGACCACCCGCTGGATTGCCTGACCTGTGCGGCCAATGGCGATTGCGAATTGCAGGACATGGCCGGGGTTGTCGGCCTGCGTGACGTCCGATACGGGCCGGGCGACAATCACTTTCAAACCCGCTCGGATAGCGTTGAAAATGCGCGCTATATTCCAAAGGATGACAGCAACCCCTATTTCAGCTATGACCCGGCAAAATGCATCGTCTGTTCGCGCTGTGTACGCGCCTGCGAAGAGGTTCAGGGCACCTTCGCGCTGACCATCACTGGCAAGGGGTTCGACAGCCGGGTGGCCAGCGGCGCGGGGGTCGATTTCATGGCCTCTGACTGCGTGTCCTGCGGCGCCTGCGTGCAGGCCTGCCCGACCGACACCTTGCAGGAAAAATCCATCATCGACATGGGCCAGCCCGACCACGCGGTCATCACCACCTGCGCCTATTGCGGCGTGGGCTGTTCGTTTCGGGCCGAAATGAAGGGCGATACCGTGGTGCGGATGGTGCCGTGGAAGAATGGCAAGGCCAATCGCGGCCATTCCTGCGTCAAGGGCCGGTTCGCCTGGGGCTATGCCACCCATGCCGACCGGGTGCTGTCGCCGATGATCCGCGATGCCATCACCGACCCGTGGCGCGAAGTATCGTGGGATCAGGCGCTGGCGTTCGCCGCCACCCGCCTGCGCGCGATTCAGGCGCAGCATGGGGTGGGCGCGATCGGGGGCATCACCTCGTCGCGCTGCACGAATGAGGAAACATTCCTGGTTCAAAAGATGATCCGTTCGGTTTTTGGCAACAATAACGTCGATACCTGCGCCCGCGTCTGCCATTCGCCCACCGGATACGGGCTGAAGACCACCTTTGGTACATCCGCCGGCACGCAGGATTTCGATTCTGTCGAACAGGCCGATGTGGTGATGGTGATCGGCGCCAACCCCACCGACGGGCACCCGGTTTTCGCGTCCCGCCTGAAAAAACGGCTGCGTCAGGGGGCCAGGCTGATCGTGATCGACCCGCGCCGCATTGATCTGGTGCGCAGCCCGCATGTGGCCGCCGCGCATCATCTGGCGCTGACGCCCGGCACTAATGTCGCCGTGCTGTCGGCCATGGCGCATGTGATCGTCACCGAAGGGTTGGTGGATCAGGATTTCATCGCAACCCGTTGTGATATAGACGCTTTTCAGGACTGGGCGGGTTTCATCGCCGACCCGCGCCACAGCCCCGAAGCCACCCAGATGCTGACCGGGGTTCCCTCGCACGAGCTGCGCGCCGCCGCCCGGCTTTATGCCACCGGCGGCAATGGCGCGATCTATTACGGGCTGGGGGTGACGGAACATTCGCAGGGGTCCACCACCGTGATGGCGATTGCCAATCTGGCGATGGCCACCGGCAATATCGGGCGGCCCGGCGTGGGGGTGAACCCGCTGCGGGGGCAAAACAACGTTCAGGGTGCCTGCGACATGGGATCGTTCCCGCATGAACTGCCCGGATATCGCCATATCCATGACGACCCGACGCGCGAGGTTTTCCAACAAATTTGGGGGGTTACGCTGGACAATGAACCCGGGCTTCGCATCCCCAACATGCTGGACGCCGCGGTGGGCGGCACCTTCCGGGGGCTTTATGTTCAGGGCGAGGATATCCTGCAATCGGACCCCGATACCCGCCATGTCGCCGCCGGGCTGGCGGCGATGGATTGCGTCATCGTCCATGACCTGTTCCTGAACGAAACCGCCAATTACGCGCATGTGTTTCTGCCCGGTTCCAGCTTTCTGGAAAAGGACGGGACATTCACCAATGCCGAACGGCGCATCAACCGGGTGCGCGCGGTGATGGCGCCCAAGGCCGGGCTGGCCGACTGGCAGGTGACACAGGCGCTGGCCAATGCGATGGGCGCGGGGTGGGATTACAGCCATCCCTCGCAGGTGATGGATGAGGTTGCTGCCACAACGCCCTCTTTTTCAAACGTTTCCTATGATCTTCTAGATCGCGAAGGGTCTGTGCAATGGCCCTGCAACGGTGACGCCCCGACCGGCACGCCGGTGATGCATATGGACGGTTTCGTGCGCGGCAAGGGCAATTTCGTGGTTACCGAATATATCCCCACCGACGAAAAAACCGGCCCGCACTTTCCGCTGTTGCTGACCACGGGCCGCATCCTGTCGCAATATAATGTCGGCGCGCAGACACGGCGCACCGAAAACGTGATCTGGCATGATCAGGATGTGCTGGAAATTCACCCCCATGACGCCGAACAGCGCGGGCTGCGAACGGGCGACTGGGTGCGGCTGGCATCCCGGTCGGGCGAAACCACGCTGCGCGCGCAGATCACCGACCGGGTGGCGCCCGGCGTGGTCTATACCACTTTTCACCACCCCGACACGCAGGCCAATGTGGTGACGTCCGACCATTCCGACTGGGCCACCAACTGCCCCGAATACAAGGTCACGGCGGTGCAGGTCAGCCCCAGCAACGGGCCCAGCGACTGGCAGCGCGCCTATGCCGAACAGACCGCGCGGGCCCGGCGCATCATCCCGGCGGCGGAATGATCGCGCCTGCCCATCTGGCCGTGCCCGCGCAGGATATGACGGATGGCGCGGCACAAGGCATCAGCCGCACCCTGGCCGAAGAGGTTGCCGTGGCGCTGTCGTATAATGGCAGCACCCAGGCGGTGATGATGGCCAGCCCGGCGGATCTGGAGGATTTCGCCTGCGGCTTTTCCCTTTCCGAACAAATCATTACAGGGCTTGGTGAAATAGAATCGATAACGGTTTCCGCACATCCCGACGGGATCGAGGCCCAGATATGGCTGGCCGAACCCGCACAGGCCCGGCTGGCGGCGCGGCGCCGGATGATGGCCGGGCCGGTGGGCTGCGGGCTGTGCGGGATCGACAGCCTGGAACAGGCGGTGCGGGCCTTGCCGGTGCTGCCGGCCGGATCGCTGCGCCTGACCCCCACACAGATCTGTGCCGCGATGCGTGGCTTGCGCGCGGCACAGGCGCTGCATGATCTGACGCGCGCCACCCATGCCGCGGGGTTCTTTACGCCAGATGCCGGGCTGATGGCCGCGCGCGAAGACGTGGGCCGCCATAACGCGCTGGACAAGCTGACCGGGGCGCTGGCGCGGGCCGGGGTTGATACCGCAACCGGCGCATTGGTGCTGACCAGCCGGGTATCGGTCGACATGGTGCAAAAGGCGGTTCTGGCGGGCGCGCCGGTTCTGATCGCGGCCTCGGCCCCCACGGCGCATGCGGTGCGGCTGGCGCAGGGCGCGGGGCTGACGCTGGTGGCGGGGGTGCGCGGCGACGGGTTTCAGGTGTTCACCCATCCCGAACGGATCATCATGAAAGGGGCAGGTCATGTCGGCTGAGAAACTGGTGCGCATGGCCAATCAGATCGCGGCTGCGCTGGCGCATGAGCCCGACCCCGCGAAGGCCACGGCGCGCCATATCAACGACTTCTGGGCCCCGACAATGCGCGCCGATCTGGCGGCACTGGACGATGACGCGGGGCTGGACCCCACGGTGCGCGCGGCGCTGGCGATGGTGCGGGCGAGGTAAGGGGTAATCGCCTATAGATGGCGCGGCTTCGTAGGAATACCGAACGTCGTCCATCCATTTTAGTTTGCAGGTCATTGCAATCCATTACTATGCTCCAGCCTCACGACGTACCGCTGAGTATGCTACCAGAAAATATAGGGAGAGTGATCTTGGCTCGTTGTTCAAAGTGCCGAAAGTCAGGATTTGGCTTCTTGGAGATGAGGGACGGGAAATGTCCTTCATGCGTTCAAGAGGAAAAGAAAATCGACGCTTCAAAAACTGATGCCGAGCGCCGCGCAGAGGCCGTGGCCAAAGAGCGCACCAGAAAAAACGCAGCCCAGATACCACTTACCACCGAAGCAACGATAGGCGATGTCGTTCGCCTCGGTATCATTGCGACCGAAGTCGTTCTGGGTATGAATATCTTCCGAGATATACTCGCGAATGTTCGCGACATTTTTGGAGGGCGCAGCGGTGTTGTACAAAACACGCTCGAAGAAGCACGCGAAGCTGCATTTGAAGAGCTTCGGATCAAGGCCGCGGAACTTGGCGCGGATGCTGTGATCGCCGTCGATATCGACTATCATTCGATCTCGACCGGCAGCTCAAACAATATGATGATGGTTGCCGTGTCCGGGACCGCTGTCCGGACTAAGTGAACGGAGCGAACGGCCCAGCTACGATTTCAGGAAAGGTTGATCCAGCACGGGTCCGCAATTTACCCCTAATTCACCGCAAAATCCAGCGGCAGGTCGAACTGCGCCTGTTCCTGTGCAAACCCGTCGGGCGCGCGCGGCAGGCGCGCGCGCTGCACCGCCCGCAACGCCGCCTGATCCAGCACCGGCTGGCCCGAACTGCGCCGCAACTGCGCCGAGATCAGTCGCCCGTCGCGCGATATCACGATGCGCACCAGCGCCTCGCCGCCCATCCCGGCCCGGATCGCGGCGGGCGGCACGCGGTGCACCCGCGCCACGCGCGCCTGAATCTGCGCGCCCCAACTGGCGGCCAATGCGCGCCCCTGCCCCGCCTGCGCGCTGTTGCCGCCCTGGCCTGTCACGGTCGCCCCGCCCCGGCTGGCCGCGCCACCCGATGCTTCGGCGCGCGGCGGGGCGGCGGTTTTTTTCTGCGGGGGGGGCGGATCGGCGCGGGCCGGGGTGATCGGGGCGCTGTCGGGCATTGGTGCGGCGGGCCGCACCATCGCCAGCGCCCGATGCGCAGGCTGCGCCACCGTGGGCGTGCCATCGGCCCCCACCGGGGCCAGCGGCGCAGGTGCGTCGGACTGGATCCGGGGGGCCGAGGCCGGGGCGATCATGGCGGCGAAGGCCTCGCCTGAGATAACGGCGACCTGCACCGCATCGGGGCTGTCGGCGCGCGCGTCGGGGCGGCTACTGGGAAAGGCGCCGCCAAACAGCAACCCGGCCACCAACCCGCCATGGGCCAGACCCGATGCGATGATGCCCCACCTCATCCCTGCCCCCACAGCGCATGCACGATCGCGTCCAGACCGTCGCTCAGCGCTGCCGGACCCGGTTGCAGGATGAGGGCGGATTTGATTTCAACCACCCGGCCCGCCCGCACCGCCGGAATGGCGTCCCAGCCCGGGCGGGCCATGATCTTTTCGGGCCGGGCCTTTTTCCCGCACCAGGACGCCAGGATGATATCGGGGGCTGCGTCGATCACCTGTTGATGGGTCACGATCCGACCTGTGGCCGCCTGTTCGCGCGACAGACCGGCAAACACATCGACCCCGCCCGCGATCCCGATCAGCTCTGACACCCAGCCGATGCCCGATATCATCGGATCGTCCCATTCTTCAAAATACACACGCGGGCGACGGGCGCGCGGGGTGGTGCGCAGGGCATCCAGCCGGGTTTCAAACCCGCGCGCCAGCGTATCGGCGACCCCCGCCACCCCCACCAGCGCGCCCAGCGTGCGGATCATGTCCAGAATACCCGCCAGATCGCGCTGATTGAACCCGTGCACCGCCACACCGGCGCGGATCAGATCGGCGGCAATATCGGCCTGAAGGTCGGAAAATGTCAGCACCAGATCGGGCTTCAGCGCAAGGATTTTCGGGATATCGGCGGATGTGAACGCCCCCACCCGCGGCTTTTCACGTCGCACCCGCGCCGGGCGCACCGCATAGCCCGACACGCCGACGATCCGGTGATCCTGCCCCAGCAGATAGAGCGTCTCGACGGTTTCTTCTGTCAGGCAGACGATGCGTTCGGGCGGAAAAGCCATCACAGCGCCTCCAGCGGTTGAAAGACCGGGCCGTCAGCGGTGTCGGCGTAATAGGCGCGCAGGCCGAAAACGCGGGCCAGATGACCCTGTGTCAGCACCTCGCGCGGCGCGCCATCCGCCACCACGCGCCCCTGCCCCAGCAGCACCAGCCGCGTGCAATGGCGTGCGGCCAGCCCCAGATCGTGCAGGGATGCCACCACTGCCCCGCCCCGATCCGCATGATCCGCAAAAACCCGCATCGCGGTGATCTGATGCGCGGGGTCCAGGCCCGCGATCGGCTCATCCGCCAGCAACAGCGGCGCGCCCTGCGCCAGCGCGCGGGCGATCAGCACCCGGGCCTGTTCGCCGCCCGACAATTGCGTGGCGATGCGGGTGCGCAACGCGGTCAGATCCATCCGGGCAAGTGCCGCATCGACGGCGGCGGTTTCGGCCCCGTCGCGCTGCGCGATGCGCCCCAGCGCCACCAGCGTTTCGACCGTCACCGGCCAGGCGATTTCGCGCTGTTGCGGCAGCCAGGCGGCGGCGCGGGCGCGGGCCATGGGGGCAAGCGCGGCAAGGCTGCTGGCGCCTGTGAACGGCAACAGGCCCAGGGCGGCGCGCATCAGCGTGGTCTTGCCCGCGCCATTGGGGCCGATCAGCCCGACAAATTCGCCCGGTGCGACGGTCAGCGTCACGCCATCCACCACCGGGCATTCACCCCGCCGCACCGTCAGGTTATGTAACGACAGCAGGGTCATATCCCCTGCCTCCGAGTTTTCCAGATCAGATGCAGGAACAGCGGCGCGCCGACCAGCGCGGTCAGAACGCCCAGCTTCAGATCGCGTTCCGGCGCGATCAGGCGGGTGGCGATATCGGCGGCCAGCAGCATCGCCGCCCCGCCCAGTGCGGCCGCAGGCATCAGCCGCCCCGGCCGCGCCCCCACCAGCGGGCGCAGCAGATGCGGCACCACCAGCCCGACAAAGCCGACCGCGCCGGCCACCGCCACACCCGCCCCCACACAGGACGCCACCCCAAATATCAGCAACAGGCGCAACCGCGTCAGGTCCACACCCATCGACCCCGCCGCATCCTCGCCCAATGTCAGCGCGTCCAGACCGCGCCCCAGCGGCAACAGCATCGCCCAGCCCAGCACCATGAAGGGGGCCGCCAGCCAGACATGGGTGAACGACCGGTCCGACAATGACCCCAGCATCCAGAACACGATCTCGGACGCGGCATAGGGGTTGGGCGACAGGTTCAGCACCAGCGATGTCAGCGCGCCGGCAAAGGCCGATACCGCGATCCCGGCCAGGATCAGCACCAGCGCCGTGCCGCGCGGCCCCGCCAGCGCCAGCAGGATCAGAACCGCACCCACCGCCCCCGCCAGCGCCGCCAGCGGCAGCGCCAGCGCAAAGGCGGATGCCAGCCCGGTTTGCAGCGCGATCACCGCCCCCAAGGCCGCCGAGGATGACACGCCGATAAGCCCGGGTTCGGCCAGCGGATTGCGCAGATATCCCTGCATCGCCGCCCCCGACAGGCCCAGACTGCCGCCCAGCATCAGCCCCAGAATGGCGCGCGGCAGGCGGATTTCACGCATCACCAGCACCTCGGCCTGCCCCTGCCCCCCCAGCAGCGCGCGCAGGCTGTCACCCAGCCCAAGGCCCGCCGGACCGATCAGCAGCGATGCGGTGAACAGCAGTGCCACCAGCAGCGACAGAAGCAGGATGAGGGTGCGGAATGTCATGACATTCCCCCCGACCACAAAGGGCCGCGCCCGAACCGAGGGGGGGGCGTAAAGCGCCCGCCCCGTGGGGGCGGTTCGGGCGCTGCCCGGCGTTGCCGCCGGGCGGAACAGGATGGACCGGATAACACCCCGTCAACCAAATACCCGCGATCATGGCGCGGCCCTTGGGGGCAGACCGAAAGGATCATCCGCGCAGCGTTCACTCCCCCGCCTCCCACCGCTGCCGCGCATCCACCAGCGCCGCCACCGCGTCCAACACAAAAGGCGTCCCGCAGACCCAGTTGGCATCCGTCACCGGCGCATCCGCCCGGGTCAGCCCGGCCAGCGCGGGGTGATCCATCAGCGCCTCGGCCTGCGAGGCACCGGGATAGCGGCTGGCGGTGATGATCATGTCGGGGGCCAGCATCACCAGAACCTCCAGCGGGATGGTGCCGCCGCCCGGCACCCCGGCCTGCCCGGCGATATTGTCATAACCGGCTGCGGCCAGAATATCGCCGGGCAAGCCGCCCTGCCCGGTCGTATAGCCATTGGCCGAATAAAGGGCGGCGCGCGGGCGGCGCGCGGGATCGGATCGCAAAGCTGCCAACCCGGCTTCGAACTGCGCGATCATCTGCGCCGCGCGGGTCTCGCGCCCCAGCAGGTCGCCCATCCGCGTCAGGTTCCGGCGCACATCGTCCAGCGATGTTTCGACCGGGAATTCTTCGACCGCGATCCCCAACCGGCGCAGCATCGCCACGGCGGGACGCGATGTATAGGTGCCCGCCAGCACCAGATCGGGGCGCAGCAGGAATACCTCTTCGGCGCGCCCGTGGTTGATCGGGTATTGCCCCGCCTGCCCGGCCATCGCCGACAGGCGCGGCTCGCGCGACAAGAACGACACCGAGGCCAGTTGCCCCGGTGCCGCCAGCAGCATCGCCAGCTGATCGGTGCACAGGTTCAGCGAGACGACGCGCTGGGGCGCGGCCCCCAGCGGCACAGCCGTCAGGATAAGCGCCAGCGCCCCGATCCCGCCCTGGCAGACCCGCAACGCCGCAGCGATCCTGCGCGAAGGGCAGCGCCCGGCCCAAGGCCGGGCGACACACCACCCAAACCACCGGAAAACGGCGCCGACATACCTCATCGCCCCCTTCCCCATATGGTTTGGCCCCACCATCCTAGAACCGCTTGCGCAGGCCGATATAGAAGGCCCGATCGGATGTGCCATAGCCCGGAACCATCTGATATTCCGCATCAAAGACGTTTTCGATCCGCAGATAGGCATCCGTGCTGTCATTCACGGCATAGCTGAACGCGGCATCCACCACCGTCATATCGGGCAACCCGGCCCGGTCCGCCCCGTGCAATGCGGTCAGCGTCGTGGTCAGGTCCGGCGTCAGGTCATAGCTGGCCGATGCCGACAGCAGATGCCGCGGCGTGCTGGTCAGCCAGCTTGAACTGTCCAGAACCACCTGCGACTGGCTGTCGGTATAGGTATAGGATGCCTCGACCCCCAGCCGATCCGTGATCTGGCCGCCCGCCGACAGTTCCAGCCCGCTGCGCCGCGATGTGCCGACCGCCTGATAATAGGCAAAGGTGGTATTGTTATAGTCAATGATATCCTTGGCTTCGATATAGAACGCCGTGGCCTTGACAAAGCCCTGCGCGCCAAAGGTTTTCTCGATCCCCAGTTCGGCGCTGGTGCTGGTTTCGGGCTGCAGCGCCGCATTGCCGGCAAACGCATCGAACAGCTCATAATTCGATGGCGCGCGGTATCCGTTGGCCAGGCTGGCGCGCAGGATCAGATCTTCGCGAGGGCGAAAGGCCCCGGCCAGACGCCCGGTGACAAAATCGCCGAATTGCGAATGATCGTCCAGGCGCAGGGTGGCCGTCAGATCGGTGCGCGCATCGGGGGCAACCGACAGTTCGCCGTAAGCGCTGTTGGTGCGGCTGTCATAGCCGGTGACGCCAAAGCCGAAATCGTTTTCATAGGTCTGCTTGACCGTTTCCAGCCCGAAGACCAGCCGCCATACCGCCCCCAGATCGCTGGCGCCGCGATAGCCCAGCGTCTGGCGCTGGCCGGTATAGTTGAAACTGAACGGGCCAAACCCGTTGGTGCCAGTCAGGGTGCGGTCGATGTTGAACAGGGCCAGCTCCAGCTGGTTTTCCACCGTGCCCGTGTCAAACTGCACCGCGGCGCGCAAACCGGCGGTGTCGTTTTTGGTCACGTCATCGGGTGTGCCGTCAACGGGGCCGCTTTCGTCATAGTCGAACCGGCCCTTTTCGCCGAAACCCGACAGGATCAGCAGCGCGCCATTGTCCAGCGCCTTCTGGCTGTAAAAGCTCAGCCTGTCGGCGCGAAAGCCGTCAGCCTCGGGATTGCCGGCATTTTCATCGGCGGCGGAAAAGCCGTCCGTTTCGACATGCGACAGGGTAAAGGCCAGCTCATCCGCGCCGCGCCGCGCGGCAAAGCTGTAGCTGCCCTTGAGCGTGCCATAGCTGCCAAATTCCAGCCCGACCTCTTGTTCCACGCCGTCCTTTGTGGCGCGTTTGGTGGTGATATCGACCACGCCGCCAATGCTGCCCGACCCGTACAGCGCCGATTGCGAGCCTTTCAGAACCTCGATCCGGCCGATATCCATCGTCGTCAGGCTGCCGAAATCGAAGGCCACCTGCGGGCCGGAGGGGTCAGAGACATCAATGCCATCAACCCGCACCGCGATATTGGTCTGGCTGACGCCGCGAATGGTCATCCCGGTCTGCGATCCCAGCGGGCCACGGGCGCGGATATTCACGCCCGGCAGGCGTTTGAGAACATCCGTGGCGCGGGTATCGCCGGTTCTGGCGATGTCATCGGCGGTCACGATCTCGACCGAGCTGCCCGAACGGGCGGTATCGGTGTCTTCCAGATTGGCGGATGCGGTGATGCGATCCAGCACGATCACCTCTTGCGCGGTCACGCCAAAGGGGGCGAACCCGGCCAGAAGTGCGGCGGTTGCTGTAGCTGTGGTTTTCATGGTCTTGCCCTGATGCAACGGGCCCGCAGGCCCGCATGGTCCGATGATATGTCATTGAACAGGGCATGGCCCCGCCGCCGACGGTGAAACGTCACCGCTGCGGACAGGCCGCCTCCGGCACACGCCCCGCGTGCAGGAAAGGGTGATCACCTCGGCAGGTCTCCTGGCTTGCGGGTCTGGGCTTGGCTGGCCTTCCCGGGGATCGCCCCAGTGGCATAGTCAGCTTTCGCTCGCCGCTTACAGTTGCGGGGGCAGCCGCGGATTGGCCTGACAGGCATCACCGCGTTCCCTTTTCATCCGCCCCGAAGGGCGGAACCGAAGTAGGATTGTGATGAACGGATCACCGAGCAGAGTCAACTCTCATTGCGACCCTGCGCACAGGGATCGGGTTTGCATTGTCCGCAGGACGCTCTGCACGATAGCATCGCAGGGCAAGCCCCGATCGGGCATGGTGCAAGGGGGGATATGATGGCCAAACTGATTATCGAGGCGCGGATTAATGAATATACGATGCGCGACCAGAACCGCCACGTGCCCTGGACCGTTTCTGAAATTGCCCGCACCGCCCGCGATTGTGCCCGGGCCGGGGCGGCAGTGATCCATTTTCACGCCCGCAGGCCCGATGGCGCCCCCGATTTCAGCTATGACACCAATCGCGACATCATCCGCGCGATCCGGTCGGAATGCGATGCGCTGGTCAGCCTGACATTGGGGGCGCATGCCCTGCAGAATGCCGGGACGGATCAGCGAATCGAGCATGTCATGCGTCTGGCCGAGGACGGGTTCGCGCCCGATTTCGCGCCGGTCGACATGGGGTCGACCAATGCCGACCGCATCAATGACGATGGCAGCTGGTTTGCCAGCGAAGACCGCGTCTATGTCAATTCCATCGCCACGCTGAAACATTTTGTGCGGCGGTTCCGGCAGGCCGGCATCCGGCCGCAATTCGTGCATTGGAACATGGCGATGCTGCGCAGCACGCAGATGTTCATGGCGGCCGGGCTGGTCGATCCGCGCGCCTATGTGCAACTGGCGCTGGGGGCCACCAACCTGTCGATGCCGCCGCCCAGCGCAGCGGGTCTGGCGACCTATCTGCCGTTCTTGCCGGATTTTCCGCTGGAATGGTCGGTGTTCTGCACCGGCGGGTCGATGCTGCCGCTTCTGTCGGGGATTTTGCAGGCGGGCGGGCATGTGTCGCTGGGGCTGGGCGATCATGGCTATCGCGAACTGGGTGCGCCGACCAATGCCGATGTCATCGCCCATGTCGTCGAACTGGCCCGTCAGGCCGAGCGCGAACCGGCAACGCCGGATGAGGTGCGTGCCCTTTTGGGCCTGGGGGGCTGAGTGTCAGCCCGCCCCCTTGGCCAGCCCGGTCAGGATCGGGCAGTCGGGGCGGTGATCGCCCGCGCAGGCAGTGATCAGATCGGACAGGGTGGCGCGCATCGCCTGCAATTCGGCGATCTTGGCGTCGATCTGGGCAAGATGGGTCTGGGCGATCTGTTTGACATCGGCGCTGGCGCGGGCCTTGTCGGTGTAAAGTGCCAGCAGCGCGCGGCATTCTGGAATCGTGAAGCCAAGCGAACGGGCGCGGGCCAGAAAGATCAGGCTGTGCACATGGGTATCGCTGAAATCGCGATATCCGTTTTCACCCCGGTCCGGGGTGATCAGGCCGATCTCTTCGTAATAGCGGATGGTTTTGGCGGGCAGGCCCGCCCGATCCGCCGCCTGCCCGATATTCATATCTTCGCCCCCACAAAGCGCAGCCGCAGCGCGTTGGTCACGACGAACACGCTGCTGGCCGCCATGGCCCCCGCCGCCAGCATCGGCGACAGCATCGGCCCGCCGAACATGTGCAGCGCCCCCGCCGCGACCGGGATCAGCAGCACGTTATAGCCGAAGGCCCAGAACAGGTTCTGGCGGATATTGCCCATGGTGCGGCGGCTGAGGTCAACGGCGTTGACCACGCCGACCAGATCGCCCGACATCAGCACAACATCGGCGGTTTCGATCGCCACATCGGTGCCGGTGCCGATGGCGATGCCGATATCGGCGCTGGCCAGCGCGGGCGCATCGTTGATGCCGTCACCGACAAAGGCCAGCCGGCCTTGTGTCTTCAACGTATCCAGCGCCTCGACCTTGCCCTTGGGCAGCACGCCCGCGATCACCGTATCGATGCCCAGTTGCGCGGCGATGGCATCGGCGGTGGCCTGGGTATCGCCGGTGATCATCGCGGTTTTCACCCCGGCGGCGTGCAAGGCAT
The DNA here is from genome assembly GCF_055134745.1 of Actibacterium sp. Taxonomy (NCBI): domain Bacteria; kingdom Pseudomonadati; phylum Pseudomonadota; class Alphaproteobacteria; order Rhodobacterales; family Roseobacteraceae; genus Actibacterium; species Actibacterium sp. Next base: position 50,528 of record NZ_JBSRVX010000055.1, on the reverse strand, counting down.
CAATGGCCACACGCGCCGAGGGTTTCACCGGATCGGCCACGCCCATCACCGCCACGGCCCGCCCGTTGATGGCCGCGAACACCGGGGTGGCCCCGGATGCCGCAAGGCGGGCGGCCTGTCGGGGCAGATCCCCCGGCGCAATGCCTTCGCGCACCAACAGCCGTTCGGCCCCGACGACCACGGTTTTGCCTTCGACAACCGCGCGCAGACCAAAGCCGGGGATTTCCTCGAATTCGGTGGCGGGCGGCAGCGGGGCATCCCCCGCCGCCTTGGCGATCGCCCGCGCCACCGGGTGATCTGACAGGCTTTCGACCGCGGCGATCAGGCGGTGCATCTCAGCCGCATCCACGCCATCGGCGGTGATGGTTTCGACCAGTTCGGGCCGCCCCATCGTCAGCGTGCCGGTCTTGTCGAACGCCACGACCTGCACACCCTGCAAGGCCTGCAACGCATCGCCCCGCCGGAACAGCACCCCCAGTTCCGCCGCGCGCCCGGTGCCCACCATGATCGACACCGGCACCGCCAGCCCCATCGCGCAGGGGCAGGCGATGATCAGCACCGACACCCCCGCCACCAGCGCCGATTGCAGCGCGGGCGCGGGGCCGAAGACCAGCCACAAGATCACGGTCAGCACCGCCGTTGCCAGAACCGCCGGCACGAACCACGCGGTGATCCGGTCGACCAGCCCCTGAATGGGCAGCTTGGCGCCCTGGGCGTCCTGAACCATGGCGATGATGCGGGCCAGCACCGTGTCATGGCCGATGCCGGTGGCACGATAGGTGATCGCGCCCTGCCCGTTGATCGTGCCGCCCGTGACCGCATCGCCGGGGCCTTTTTGCACCGGCACCGGTTCGCCCGTGATCATGGATTCGTCCAGATAGGATGTGCCGCTGTCCACCTGCCCGTCCACCGCCACGCGTTCGCCCGGACGCAGGCGGATCAGATCGCCCAGCGCGATGGTGTCGATGGCGCGTTCCTGCGGGCCGGTTTCGGTCACCACCAGCGCCGTGTCGGGCCGCAGCCCCATCAGCGCGCGGATCGCGGCGCCGGTGCGGCCCTTGGCGCGGGCCTCCAGCATCCGGCCCAGCAGGATCAGGGTGACGATGACGGCGGCGGCCTCATAATACACATCACGCGCGCCGTCGGGCAGGATGGCCGGGGCAAAGGTGGCCACGGTCGAATAGACCCAAGCCGCCGCCGTGCCCAGCGCCACCAGTGAATTCATGTCCGGCGTGGCCCGCAGCAGCAGCGGCACGCCATGGCGAAAGAACCGCCGCCCGGGCCATGCCAGCACCAGCGTGGTCAGCGCGAACTGGATCAGGTTATTGGCCGTATGGCCGATGCTGCGCGCGATCAGGTCGTGAAAGGCCGGGATGAAATGGCCGCCCATCGCAAGAATTACCACCGGCAGGGTCAGAATGCCCGCGATCCACAGATCGCGCCGCAATTGCGCGCCTTCGGCCTGTTGCGGATCGACATGCTGTTCGCTGTCGGCCACCGGTCTGGCCTGATAGCCCGCGCCCTGCACCGCCGCGATCAGGGCGGCGGTATCCTGGTCACCGGCCACCTGCACCCGCAATTGCCCCGTGGCCAGGTTCATCGTGGCCGCCGTGACGCCCGGCTGGGCCAGCGCCGCCTTTTCGATCCGCCCGACGCAGGACGCGCAAGTGGCACCGGTTACATCCAGCAAGACCTGCGATGTATCCACCCCGAACCCGGCGGCGCGCACCGCGTCGATCACCGGCGCAATGGGGCCGTCAAAACTTATATCGGCGGTCTTGGTGGCCAGATTGACCTGGGCCGACCCCACCGATGGCACCGCGTTCAGCGCCGTTTCGGCCCGGCGCACGCAGGATGCGCAATGCAGGCCGTCAAGGTGAAGGCGCGTGGTTTGCTGGGCAGTCATGGCATGGACCCTTTCATGGTTCCTGTCTCAGATAGGGGTTCCAGTCACCGGAAGGTCAAGGGGCAATCGCCGCTTTTCCGCCGCCCCACCCTTGACGAGGCCCAAGCCGGACCCCATTAGCAAACCAGCACATACCAAGGAGCCTGCCATGCCCTTTGATCGTTCCATCAAGATCGCCCCCTCGATCCTGTCCGCCGATTTCGCCAATTTCGGCGCCGAGATCCGCGCGATAGAGGATCAGGGCTGCGACTGGGTGCATGTCGATGTGATGGACGGGCACTTCGTGCCGAACATCACCTTTGGCCCGCAGATGTGCCGCGCGATCCGCCCGCATGTGAAAACGGTGATGGATGTGCATCTGATGATCGCGCCCGTCGATCCCTATATCGACGCCTTCGCCGATGCCGGCGCCGATATCATTTCCGCGCATCTTGAGGCAGGCCCCCATATCCACCGCACCTTGCAGGCCATTCGCGGCGCTGGCTGCAAGGCCGGTCTGGCGATCAATCCCGGCACCGGGATCGAGGATGTCGAATACCTGCTGGATATGATCGACCTGATCTGCGTGATGACGGTGAACCCCGGCTTTGGCGGCCAGAAATTCATTCACAGCCAGATCGACAAGGTGCGCAAACTGCGTGCCCTGATCGGTGATCGCCCCATCCATATCGAGATCGACGGCGGCATGACGCCGCAAACCGCGCCGCTGATGGCGGCGGCGGGCGCGGATGTGTTCGTGGCCGGTTCGGCGGTGTTCAGCGGCGGCAGCGTTGACAAACCAGCCGTCTATGGCGCCAATATTGCCGCGATCCGGGCCGCGGCCCAGGCGGCCGCGCGCTAGGCCACCCCTATAACGGAGATGACGATGGATATCCGCCCCCTGACCCCCGGCCTGGCCGTTTCACCGCAGATATCGGCCGCGGATGTGCCCGCCATTGCCGCGCTGGGATATAAAACGCTGGTCTGTCACCGCCCTGACGGCGAAGCCCCCGATCAGCCCCCCTGCGCGCAGATCGAACAGGCGGCCCGCGCGGCGGGCATGTCATTTCACTATCAGCCCTACAGTCCGGGCATGGCGATTGATCCGGTCGTGGATGCCTTTGCCGCCGTTCTGGGGCAATCGACCGATCCGGTTCTGGCCTATTGCCGCACCGGCACCCGCTGCACCACGTTATGGGCGCTTGGCGCTGCCGCCACGACCGACATGGATACGATCCTGTCTGCGGCGGCAACGGCAGGATATGATCTGTCCGGCCTGCGCCCGCAACTGGCGGCACGCCAAGTTGGCTAGATGCCAGCAAGGCCTCTCAAACTTCTTGCCACAGTAACTTTCGTAAAATATCAATTGTAAGTCGGTTACATTATTTCTGGGAGGAAATACCACATGAAACGAATTCTGTCGGGCGCGGCAATGGCCGTAGCCCTGTTTGCAGGCGCGGGTCAGGCGCTGGCCGCCGATGTCACGCTGAAGATGTCGAACTGGTTTCCCCCCGGCTATTACGGCTGGACGGAAATTCTTGGACCATGGGTGGAACAGGTCGAGCGCGTGACCGAAGGCCGGGTCAAGATCGACGTTCTGCCCAAGGTCGTGGGCACCGTGCCGGGCCAGTTCGACGTTGTGCGCGACGGTCTGGCCGATATCGGCTATATCGTGCCGGGCTATACCCCGGGTCGGTTCGACTTGATCGGCTTTGGCGAATTGCCGCTGCTGGCGGGTGACGTTCAAAAGCTGGGCCCGTCCTTCGATGCGGTTTATCGCAAGCATCTGGAACCGCTGGGCGTTTTTGATGGCGTGCATGTGCTGTCCATCTTTGCGATTTCGCCCCTGCAGATGCACACCAAGAACAAGAAAGTTGAAACACCGGCAGATGTCAGCGGCCTGAAACTGCGCGCCTCCAGCGCGGTTCTGACCGATGCCGTCAAGCTGATGAATGGCGTTCCGATCGTCAAATCCGTGTCGGAGGCATTCGAATTGCTGTCTTCGGGCACGATTGACGGCCAGATCACCACCCCATCGGCGGCTTATGGTTTCAACATGCTGGACCTGCACAACCAGCTGCTGCTGGTCGATGGCGGCTTCAGCAATTCGGTCAATATGCTGGCCATGAATGAAAAGTCCTGGGCCAAGATTTCGCCCGAGGATCAGGCCGCAATCACATCCGTGTCCCAGTCCGCGCTGGCAGCCCTTGCATCGAAAGTGTCATGGGAAAAGGATCTGGAAGCATTCGAAGCCATGCGCGCGGCCGGTTATACCATCACCGAAGCGACGCCCGAAGCCACGGCCGAATTCGCCAAGGTGCTGGCCCCGATCGAAGCCGCCTGGCTGGACAAGGCCAAGGCAGCCGGCCTGGCTGATCCCGCCGCAGTTCTGGCCGAATACCGCGCGATGATCGCCAAGTAATACCTTCGCGAAAACGCGATCACGCATATCTGAAACGGGCGAGGCAAGAACTCGCCCGTTTTTTTATGTTTAACGGGTATATGGTTAGGCGAAGCAGTTGCTTTTTGCGCAAAACACTGCTCGAATATCACTATCGGATAATTTGCCGAAAATATGGGAGGACTACCATGAACAAGATTCTGACTGGCCTTGCGCTTGCAACGGCCATGGCGGCCGGCACCGTGGCGGCACACGCGGAAACTGTCACCATCCGCTATTCCAACTGGCTGCCGCCCACCTATTATGGCTGGATCGAGGTGATTGAACCCTGGACCAAGGAAATCGAGCGCGTCACCGAGGGTCGCGTCAAGGTAGAGGTATTGCCCAAGGTGGTGGGCAGCGTTCCGGGCCAGTTCGACGTGGTGCGTGACGGTCTGGCCGATATGTCGCTGATCATTCCGGCCTATACCCCGGGCCGGTTCAACATGATCAACTTCGCGGAACTGCCGCTGCTGCCGGGTGATGTAAGCAAGATCGGCGCCGCCGTGAACCAGATCTATCGCGAAGATCTGGAGGGCAAGGAAAAGTTCGACGGCGTAAAAATTCTGGGCGCCTGGGGCATTTCGCCGATGCAGCTTGCCACCAAGGGTAAATCGGTCACGACCATGGACGATTTGAAGGGGCTGAAGATTCGCGCCTCTAACGCCGGGGCGACCGAAGCCCTGAAGCTGACGGGCGCGGTGCCGGTGCAAAAGTCGATCGCCGAGACCTTTGAACTGTTGGCCGGGGGCACGATCGACGGCCAGATCAACACCGCCTCGACCATCGTCGGCTTCAACATGGTGCCGCTGACCGATCATTTCCTGATGATCCCCGGCGGTCTGGCCAACAGCGTCAGCATCATGGGGATCAATGAAAAGACCTGGGCAAAGATTTCGCCCGCTGATCAGGAAGCGATCATCGAGGCCACTCTGAAGGGCCCGGTAATCGTCTCGCCGGCTGTGGACAGCCGCAAGTCCAAAGAGGCTCTGGTGGCGATGAAAGAGGCCGGATACACCATCACCGAGGCCTCGCCCGAAATGACCGCGGCGTTGACCGAGGCGTTGGACCCCATCCGTCAGGACTGGATCGACAAGGCAAAGGCCGCCGGTCTGGAAGACCCGCAGGCGATCCTGGACAAGTATCTGGCGCTGATCGCCGAATAACCACAGGCCCGGCGGCCCCAGCGGCCGCCGGGACATCACAGGCATTAAGGGCAGGTTTCTTACCTGCCCTTTTTTCGTTACCGATGCCCAGCGGTGAGCGCAGGCGCTTTCGTGTCTGTGGGCCATCGCCGGGCCGTTGGCAGCGGCCCCCCTCTCCTCCTGACGGGTCAGAACAGGTGCGGCGCTGGAACAGCCCCACACGGCTAACCCCGAACGCAACAGGGGCGCCCGAAGGCGCCCCTGCCGGTCAGGTATCGTATACGAAGGGATCAGCCAAACAGCAGATGCGGCAGGAACAGCGATATGATCGGGAAGAAGGCGATCAGCGCCACCCGTATGATATCAACGACAATGAAGGGCACGATGCCGCGAATGATGCTGCCAAGCGGCACATCGGGCACCACGCTTTTCATCACGAACAGGTTCAACCCGATCGGCGGCGTGATCAGGCCCAGTTCGACCAGCACCACCAGAAGAATACCGAACCAGACCGGATCAAAACCCAATCCGACCACCACCGGAAAGAACAGCGGCACGGTCAGCAATATCATGGATGTGGTATCCATGATCATACCCAGAATGATATAGATCACCACGATCGCCGCGATCACCATCGCGGGCGAGAAGTTGGATTCGGTGACAAAGCTGAGCAGGGCCTCATGCGCGCCGGAATAGTTCAGAAACTCGGTAAAGATCATCGCACCAATCACCAGGGCGAACAGAACCGCCGATGTCTTGGCGGTGTCCAGCAGGATATGATAGAATTGCTTGAACGAGATGCGGCGACGCAATCCGGCGATCAACACGGCACCCATGGCCCCAAATCCGGCGGCCTCGGTCGCGGTGAAAAAGCCCGAATAGATGCCACCGATCACCAGAACGAACAGCAACAGCGCCGACCAGACGCCCGACAGGGCCCGTATGCGCTGCCGCCAGGGTGTGCGAAAGGCCGCCGGTGCCGCCTTTGGGTTGCGCATCACGATCCATTGCACCGCGCACAGATAGAGCGCCACCCCAAGCAGGCCGGGGATCAAGCCCGCCGCATACAGCTTGCCGATATGGGTTTCGGTGATGATGCCATAAAACACCAGCAGCACGCTGGGCGGGATCAGGATGCCCAGTGTGGCGCCGGCCGCGATGGTCGCGGTGCTGACGCTGTCGGCATATTTGAATTCGCGCATAGACGGGATGGCGACCTTGCCCATCGTCACCACAGTGGCCACGCTGGAGCCGCAGATCGACGCAAAACCCGCGCTGGCCACGATGGTGGCCGAGGCCAGACCGCCACGCCGCCCCCCCAGAAACGCCTGGGCCGAACGGAACAGATCGGCCGAAATGCCGGTGCCCGCGACCACGTTCCCCATCAGGATGAACAGCGGGATCACCACCAGCGTATAGGTCATCGACCCCTCGCGCGCGGTATTGGCGATCATCGTCATGGATTGCGGCCAGCCGACAAGATAGCCGAAACCCACAAATCCTGTGGCGGCCATGGCCAGCGCGATCGGGACGCGCAGAAAAATCAATGTAAAGGCGAACAGAAAACCAAGGCCAGCGATCAGCATGGGCGATATTCACTTTCTTTTGAAGGATTGACCGAGGCGCGCAACATCGGCGCCGCCCCACACTGTGTCATTCAGCGCTTTCCGCCATGCGGCGCGCCGCTTCCATTTCCGCCGATTCCTTGCGGGTATGCATCTTGAACAGCAGCACAACAAAGGCCAATGCTGTCGCGCCGGACATGATCGCAATGGCATACAGCGCTGGCGCGAGCGGCAGGCGCAACGCCGGGGTCAAATCATTATAAGACACCGCCCGCCCGGCCTGTATCCACAGATGCCAAGCGATCATGCCAAAGATTGCCGCGCCAAGCACCCCGGTCAGAATGTTGCGGATGGCGTTGAGAACCGGACCGGCGATGGAGTCGATCAGATCGACCGAGATATGATCTTGAGACAGCGACACGACCGGCAGCAGCACAAAGATCATCACCGCCAGACCGATTTCGGTCAATTCTCCGGCCCCGACAAGCGGCCGGTTCAGGAATGTCCGCCCGATCACGTCGATAAATGTCATAACTGTCAGGATGAACAACAGCACAGACGCGATAATACCCGCACCTGTCCTGAACATCGAAATCAAGCCCATTCATATTCTCCCTTTTTGGCGGCTCGCACAGCAGCGATCCGCCCGACACTCCGCCCTTTCAGCCCAAGCCAAGGTGGGATGACAGATCGTTGTGAAAACGCCTGCCCGGACCCTTGCGCAAAGATGAAAGTGACCCTCCCCGGTCATCTGGTTGAAATGTAACCAGAATGGCCAGGCGGGTCAAAGCTATTTACAGAGAATTTCCGGCATCATGTGCCAAGGCGCGCAGAACGAGGCAAAATGCATGCTCTGCGTGCGCAGCTTCACCGCAAACCCAAGGGGATCGCAGTCAGGTCTTCAGTTTTGCCTGTCTTTTCCGGCGCTTTGCAGCAGCTCGTTGCCAATCTGCAAAATCTTGCCCGTTTCGACGGCATATTGTTCCATCGCGGTCTTCATGAACCGGGCCTGAATTTCAGCCAGTTTGGTCATGTCGCGGCAATTCAGCAATTCATGCTGCGTCTTGGCGTCCTCTTTCAGGCGCATATTGACGAATTCCGCCCATTCGGTGCCAAGGCGCGCCATGTTCTGCATCATTTCGGCGCCATAGCGGCCCAGCATGTAAAAGGCTTCGGGCTGTGACGAATCGCGGGGCTTGGCTGCAGTATCGTCTTGCACCATCTGCTTGAGTTGCGGCTGTGTCATGACATCCTCCCTTTTGGCCCCGCCCTGTCCATCAGGGGCGCGGGTCGTTTCCCTAACGTCAAGATAAGGCAGAATCAGCAATTCCCAATGCGTCATTGTGTCTGATCGGCGAACAATCTCTTATGCCACACGGCGTCCGCGCACCCAGGTCTCGCGCACCATGGGCGTGCCGTCCACCCGCGCCACCCGGATCAGATCGGCCCGCGCACCCGTCTGCAGCCGACCACGATCGATCAACCCCACCGCATCGGCGGGCGCGCGGGTCACTGTGGCGATACCACGCGCCAGATCGCCCCAGATATCGCCCAGCATCACCGCCGACATCAGCAGGGCGGATGGCACGTAATCGGATGACACGATATCCAGCAGGCCCATATCGGCCAGATCGCGGGCCGCCACATTGCCCGAATGCGACCCACCCCGGATCAGGTTGGGCGCGCCCATCATCACCGCGATGCCATGGGCGCGGCAGGCGCGGGCGGCCTCGACCGTGGTAGGAAATTCGGCCAGCCGGATCCCATGCGCCGCCGAAACCGCCACATGGGCGTCGGTTGTATCGTCATGGCTGGCCAGCACGGCCCCAAACCGCGCGGCCTCGGCCACCACGGCGGCTTCGTGGCGGTCGCCCAGCCGGTCGCGCATCTCTTTCAGATTGGCGATATGCGCGGCGAATTCCGTCTCGGACAGGTTCTTTTTCCCCATCACATAAGCCTTCAGCTTGGATATATCGCGAAACTGCCGCTGGCCCGGCGTGTGGTCCATCAGGCTGACGATGCCCACCCGGTCATCGCGCCCGAAGGCGGCCATTTCCTCGATCAGGGTTTCCGAACAGACCTCGGCGCGCAGATGCAGGAAATGGCTGATCCGCAGTGCATCACGGTCGCGCAGCGCCAGCAATTCACTGGCCAGCCCGCGCGCATAGACCATATAGCCGCCCTTGCCCGATGGAATGGACCCCACGCGCAGCGCATCGAACACGGTGGTGATGCCAACCCCGGCCAGTTCGGCATCATGGGCGATGATCGCGCTGGCATGGGGCCAGTCCACGCCGGGGCGCGGCTGGATATGGCGTTCCAGATTGTCGGTATGCAGCTCGATCAGGCCGGGCGCGATGATGTCGCCGCTGCAATCGACCGCGCCCGCGGGCACGGCTGAACCGCTGTCGATATCGGTGATATGGCCATCCTGCACCCGGATCGCGCCCCGGATCACCTGATCGGGCAGCACCAGCGTGGCATTGGCAAAGATGGTCTGGCTCATGCCGGTCTCCTTGATATGTTTGTGTGACCCGTGCGATGCCTGTCATGCTGACGTTGCGCAGCCCCGTTATGGGACGGACCATGGAAAATTACGACCGATACGCGATCTATTACGCGCCCGAACCCGGGCCACTGGCCGATTTCGGCGCGCAGTGGCTGGGATGGGATGCGCAGATGGGCGAATGGCGCGAACCGCCCGCCCTGCCCGGCCTGCCGCTGCCCGCCACCGACATCACCGCCACGCCCCGCAAATACGGATTTCACGGCACGATCAAGCCGCCATTCCGGCTGGCCAGCGGCATGAATGCCGTCGGGCTGCACCGGGCGATGGCCGCCCTTGCCCGCCGCCTGCCCCCCGTAACCTTGCCGCGCATGGTGCTGTCGTGGATCGGCTCGTTCGTTGCGATCATTCCCGACGGGCGGGCCACCGAACTGGCGAATATGGCGTCGCAGGTGGTGATGGAACTGGATCGTTTCCGCGCGCCCCTGACCGCCACCGAAACCGCCCGCCGCCGCCCCGAAGGGCTGAGCGAGACCCAGCGCGCGCTGCTGAACCGCTGGGGCTATCCCTATGTGATGGAGGAATTTCGCTTTCACCTGACCCTGTCGGGCAGCCTTGACCCTGATGATGCCGCCGCCACGCTGGCGGCGCTGGCGCCGGTCGTCGGCCCGCTGATCCCGCAACCCTTTGCCATCACCAGCCTGTGCCTGTTCGGTCAGGCCAAAGACGGGCAGTTCCACAATCTGCACCGCTATACCCTTTCGGGCTGAACGGCGTTCAGCATCGCGGCCCGGGCCACTTCCAGCGCGCCGTCATTGCGGATCACCCGAACGTCCAGCCCCGCGGGCAGGTCATATTCGGCACGCTGCAGCCGGCGGGCAATGTCCGGCGCATCCTCGCGCCCGCGTGCGGCCAGCCGGTCGGCCAGAACCTGCGGCGCGGCGGTGATCAGCAGAACGCGCAGGCCAGGATAGGTGGCCGCCGCCTGCGCCAGCACCGTGCGTGACCCGTTGAACAAAACGGTCTTGCCTGCGGCCAGCGCAGCGTCGATCGTGGCGGGGATACCGTAATAAAGCCCATGCGCCTGCCACCAGATCGCGAAATCGCCGGCATCGCGGCGGCGCATGAATTCGGCCTCGCTCACGCCCTCAAAATCCTCGCCCCCGGCCTCGGCGGGCCGTGTGATCACCCGGCGCGCCAGAACCAGATCGGGGCGCACGGCCTGCACTGCCGCCATCAGCGTATCCTTGCCCGCCCCCGACGGGCCGACCACGGCAAACAACCGCCCCGCCATCAGGCGGCCTGCGGCGTGAACGCCGTTACATCCACCACCCGGTCGCAGACCCGGTTGCGCGCCGCCTCGTCATGGAAGATGCCGACAATCGCCGCCCCGCGCGCCTTGGCCTCTTCGATCAGGGCCAGCACGACCTCGCGGTTCTTCACATCCAGACTGGCGGTGGGTTCATCCAGCAGCAGCGCCGGATAGTCATGGGCAAAACCGCGCGCGATGTTCACGCGCTGTTGCTCGCCCCCCGAAAAGGTGGTGGGCGACAGGCCCCAAAGCCGCTGCGGGATGTTCAGCCGCCCCAGCAGCCCGCGCGCATGGTCCAGCGCGGCCTCGCGCGGGGTGCCGACATTCAGCAGCGGCTCGGCCACCACCTCGACCGTGGGCACGCGCGGCACGACGCGCAGGAACTGGCTGACATAGCCCAGCGTATGCCGGCGCAGTTGCAGGATCTCGCGCGGCTCGGCGGTCGCAACATCGACCCCGCCCACCAGGATGCGGCCCGACTGGGCCAGGTAATTGCCCCAGATCATCCGCATCAGCGTCGATTTTCCCGCCCCCGATGCCCCCACCAGCGCCACGCATTCGCCCGCCACTACCGACAGATTGGCCCCGCGCATCACCGGGATGACGGTGCCGCCCTGATTGTGCAGGGTAAAGGATTTGGACAGGTCGGATATCTCGATCATCGCAAGGGGCCTTTCGCGCCTAAAGCCAGTGGCGCCATTTGAAGTAGAAATAGGTTATCAGCGCCGAGGCCACCATCGCCCCGACCGCCAGCGGATATCCCCAGCGCCAGGCCAGTTCCGGCATATGGGAAAAGTTCATGCCATAGGCAGATGCGATCAGCGTCGGCGGCAGGAACAGCGCCGCCACGACCGACACGATGCGCACCGTATCGTTCTGCGCCAGATTGATCATGCCCAATGTGGCCTCCGTGGCCAGGCTGACGCGGCTGGACAGGAAATCGGCGTGAACCTCAAGCGCCTGAATGTCACGGCTTTCGGCCTTGATCAGCGCCCGCAGCGCCGGGCCTTCGGGCCGTTCGGCAGCCGTGACGGAATAATAGCTGAGCATCCGATCCAGCGTCAGCAGGCCCAGACGGACCCGGGCCAGCGCCTCGCCCTCGCGGCCGATCTGTTCCAGAAGCTTGCGCAGAAGATCGGGCTTCTTGACCGCATCGCCGCCAAAGACCGTGCTGGCGGCGCCATCCAGCGCCTTGCCCACGGCCTCCAGCAGATCGGCCAGCCGGGCGACGATCTCTTCGACCAGTCCCAGAAACAGCCGCTCGGGCGTGCCGCAACCTGCGGAACTTTTCTCGGCGCGTTCGGGATAGGTCACGAAGGGGCGCGGCGCGTGATGGCGCACGGTGACCAGCCGCGCGGGCGTCAGGATGAAGGTCACAGGACCGGCCATCGCCTGTTGGTTCACCGACAGGCCGGGCAGAACCACGGTCATGTAATCCACCGATCCTTCGCGATAAAGCCGGTTGGAGATCTCGATTTCTTCCATATCGGCCAAGGTCGGCACATCGACCCCCAGCGCGCCCGTCTTTGCCACCTGCGCATCCAGCGGGCGATAGAGATCGACCCAGAGCGCGGGCGTGATATCGTCCTGCGGCGAGAGCTGATGCAGACGACCGGCATCGTGGCGATAGGCAAACAGCATGGCTTAGACCTGCAATACAGAGCTGACCAGCAACTGAGTATAGCCATGCTGCGGATCGTCAAGCACCTGATCGGTCAGGCCGGTTTCCACCACATGCCCCGATTTCATCACCATCAGCCGGTCGGCCAGCAACCGCACCACGGCCAGATCATGGGTCACGATCACCGCCGACAGCCCCATCTGCCGCACCAGCCCGCGCAGAAGATCAAGCAGCCGCGCCTGCACCGACACATCAAGCCCGCCGGTGGGTTCGTCCATGAACACCAGCCGCGGGCCGGTGACCAGATTGCGCGCGATCTGCAAGCGTTGCTGCATGCCGCCCGAAAAGGCGCTGGGGCGGTCGTCGATCCGGTCGCCGGCGATCTCGACCCGGTCCAGCCAGTCCAGCGCCTGGCCCCGGATAGTGCCATAATGCCGCGCCCCCACCGCCATCAGGCGTTCACCGACATTGCCGCCCGCGCTGACGCCCATCCGCAATCCGTCGCGCGGGTTCTGGTGGACAAAGGCCCAGTCTGTGCGCCCCAGCATCCGGCGTTCCGGCTCGGACATCGTCAGGGTGTCTTTCGGCCCCTCGGCGCGGGTGTCGAACAGCACCTTTCCGGCATCGGGGGTCAGATGGCCTGCCAGACAGTTCAGCAGCGTCGATTTGCCCGACCCGCTTTCGCCGACGATCCCCATCACCTCGCCCGGATAAAGGTCAAAGGACACATCGGCGCAGCCGATCCGCCCGCCATAAGTCTTGGCCAGACCCTGAACCTGCAACAATGGCGTCATGACCGCGCCCTTTCCATCGAAGACCAAAATTTTTCCCGAAAAATTTTCGGATGAAAAATCTTCGGTAAGATTTTTCCGCCCCCCGTCATGCCGCATCCTCGGCCACGCCCAGTTCGCCCAGATGACCCTCGGCCCGGCGTCCCGCGCAGTAATCGGTATCCGAACAGACGAACATCCGCTTGCCCTGATCGTCCAGAACCACCTCATCCAGATAGGTATCGTCGGCGCCGCAGAGCGCACAGGGGTGATCAGCCTTGCTGGCCTGAAACGGGTAATCCTCGAAATCCAGGCTGACGACGCTGCAATAGGGCGGCACGGCATAGATGCGCTGTTCGCGCCCGGCGCCGAACAACTGGATCGCGGCCATTTCCATCTTGGGGTTGTCGAATTTCGGAATGGGCGAGGGATCCATCACATAGCGCCCCTCGACCTTGACCGGATAGGCATAGGATGTGGCGATCGCGCCGTGGCGCGCGATGTCTTCGTAAAGCTTCACATGCATCAGCCCGTATTCCTGCAGCGCGTGCATCTTGCGCGTTTCGGTCTCGCGCGGCTCCAGAAAGCGCAGCGGTTCGGGGATCGGCACCTGATAGACCAGGATCTGATCCTCGGTCAGGGTGGCCTCGGGGATGCGGTGGCGGGTCTGGATGATCGTGGCATCGGCGGTGTGTTCGGTCACCGCGACCCCGGCGGTCTTTTGGAAAAACTTGCGGATCGACACCGCATTGGTGGTGTCATCGGCCCCCTGGTCGATCACCTTGAACACGTCATCCGGCGTCAGGCAGGCCGCGGAAACCTGCACCCCGCCCGTGCCCCAGCCATAGGGCATCGGCATTTCCCGGCTGGCAAACGGCACCTGATAGCCGGGGACAGCCAGACCTTTCAACAAGGCGCGGCGGATCATCCGTTTCGTCTGTTCGTCCAGATAGGCAAAATTGTATTGACCAGAATACGTCATTTTTTCGCCCTTTTTCCTTGCGAAAACCGCGTTGTGACCACCAAGGAGCACCAAGAATGGCCTGGCTTTCGACCATCACACTTGACCAAATCGCGATAAGCGCCCTGACGCTTGGCCTGATCCGCGAAATTATGATCATGCTTCTGCCCGATGATGTGGCCGGCCCCGGTGGCTGGCTGGTGAATACCGGCGAAGAATAAACCCTGCCCCGCCATTTGGGGGGCGGCAATGTAACCGCAAAGCCCCCTCATAACATGCCCCGATGCATCAATGCCTGTTCCAGCGCCTGCGCGTCGGTGAACCTGATCGCATCAAAGCCCAGCGCCCGGGCCGTGTCACAATTCCCCGCGGCATCATCGATAAAGACAATATCGGACGGATTCCTGCCGATGCGGGCCGCCGCGATGCGGAATAAGGCCGGGTCGGGCTTCACAATCCCTTCAGCCCCCGACGCAATCACATCGCGCAACAGCCTGATCGCAGGCGCGACGCCAGAAACAATCGCAACGGATTCGACCGCCGCATTGGTTAATCCATAAAGCGGATACCCCGCGCCATGCAGGCGCGTGATAAGCTCTGACGTGCCCGGCACAAGATCGGAATGCGCGGCCGCCAGCCCTTTGTAATAGGCGTGGAACAGCTCTGCATCCCGGGGCTGGTCCTGCGCGATTGCGGCCAACCCATCCGCCCAGCTGCGCCCGCGATCCTGTTCTTTGTTCCAGGCGTCGAACCCGGCGCGTTCCAGCGCCTGCGACATCGCCGCACGGGTTTCAAACAGATGCGACAGGGCGCGAAACGGGTCCCAGCGAATGATCACATTGCCAAAATCGAAAACCACCGCTTTCATTCCGCCGCCTCGCGCATCTGGCCGGCGGTGGCCTCGGCCCGCAACTTGCGCACCAGTTCCAGTTCCGACTGGAAATCGACGTAATGGGGCAGCTTGATATGCTCCAGAAAACCCGTCGCCTGAATGTTGTCGCTGTGGCTGAGCACGAATTCCTCGTCCTGCGCCGGCGCGCCGACATTATCCTCGCCCAGTTCCTGCCAGCGCATCGCCCGGTCGACCAGCGCCATCGAGATCGCCTTGCGTTCGGTATGGCCGAAGGTCAGCCCATAGCCGCGGGTGAATTGCGGCGGCTCGGTCTTTGAGCCGGCGAACTGGTTGACGGTCTCGCATTCGGTCAGGGTGATCTCGCCGATCTCGATCGCGAAACCGAGTTCGGGAATATCCATCTCGACCGCCACGCGCCCCACCCGCAATTCGCCCACGAACGGGTGGTTGCGCCCGTAACCGCGCTGGGTGGAATAGGCCATCGACAGCACAAAGCCTTCGTCGCCGCGCGTCAGCGCCTGCAAGCGCAGCGCGCGGTTGGCGGGAAATTCCAGCGGCTGGCGGGTCAGATCGGGCGGCGTGTCATCGACACGATCTTCGGTCTGGATCAGCCCGTCGCGGTTCAGGATATCGGTGATATGGGGCACGCGGGGCGGCAGCGGGTCGGCCACCGGGGCTGCGGGCGCCTGACCCTCGGCGGCCAGCATGAAATCCAGCAGCCGGTGGGTATAGTCAAAGGTCGGCCCCAGCACCTGCCCGCCCGGCGCATCCTTGAAGGTCGCAGAAATGCGCCGGTCACAGACCATCTCGGCGGTTGCCACGGGGCGCGAATGGCCGATGCGCGGCAAGGTCGTGCGATAGGCGCGGATCAGAAAGATCGCCTCGATCAGATCGCCGCGCGCCTGCTTGATCGCCAATGCGGCCAGATCGGGATCGTAGAGCGAGCCTTCGGCCATCACCCGGTTCACGGCCAGCGACAGTTGTTCGCGGATCTGGTCGATTGACAATTCTGCCACGGCGGTATCGCCGCGCCGTTCCTCGGCCAGCCAGGCATGGGCATTGTCGATGGCGCGTTCGCCACCCTTGACGGCGACATACATCAGGCAGCCTCCACTTTCGTCGTGCGCGGCAGTGCGGCCAGTTGGTCGCCGGCGGTGAAATAGAAATCCAGCCCCAGCGGGAACAGGACCGCGTTGCGCTGAAAGGCGGCGATATCGGGCAGGCCCAGCGTTTCGTGGTTCTGGATACCGGGGCCACGCAGAACCGCGCCGGGTTTCTTCAACGCGGCCATCTCGACGATCAGCGTGGCGGAACGATCGGGATAGTCGGGAGTGCCGATCGCGAACCGGTCCAGCGGTCGCAGCGCCGACCAGCCCCCGACCGCAAAGACCGCATCCTGTGGCGCGCAGACCGGCGCGCCGGTGTGAAAGGCCAGCCAGTCGCGGATATCGGGCAGATCATGCGAGGGCGCCAGCCAGACCGGCGTTTCGGCATCGGCGAGTGTCAGCAACAGCGTGCCGGCGGCCACCGACATCGGTGCGGGCGGGGTGGCACCGGCGATCTGGTATATCCGGCCGGGCCGGGCCATCGCGTTCAGCGCGGCGCGAAAGGCATGGGCGGACTGCACAGGCGCATCGGCAAAGCCGCCGGTAAGGGCTGCGGTCTGCATGGTCTAATCCTCTCCGCGCACCATCGTGAAGAAATCCACCCTGGTCGCCGCAGCCTTCGCGGCGCGACGGTCCCGGGCCGCGATCATGTCCGCCAGCAACGGGTCCAGCACCACCCGGCGCACCGCCTGTGCATGTTCCGTCTGCATCAGCGCATCTATCAGCGCCGCCCGCCGCGCCTTGTCATGGTCGCGACCCTGAACATAGGCATGGCCGACCGTCCCATCCTCCAGCTTCAGCGCACAGCGCGTCACCGTCATTTCGCCCAGGTTGAACGGGGCGCCGGTGCCGCCGGTCCGCCCGCGCACCATGACGCCCCCGGTTTCCGGCGCGCGCAGCCAATTGAAACGCGGCGCCAGCCCCAGCGCCAGCCAGCGCTGCGCAATCGCCCCGGCGGATGCCTTGGCCAGCACCGCCATCCAACCTTGTCTTGCTGAAATTTCCGTCATGTGGACATCTTGCCAATTTGTCTAGGAATATATACAACTAGACAAATCCTATGCGCCGCCGCGCTTGCAGGCAAGCCGTTTGATGTGAATTTTTGGTGACACATGCCCCGCACGACACTTTGGAAATCCATCGCCGCAACCCTGACCGCCGATATCGCCGCGGGACATTATCAGCCGGGCGACAAGCTGCCGACCGAGGCGGATCTGTCACAGCGCTTTGGCGTCAACCGGCACACGGTGCGCCGGGCGCTGGCGGATATGGGGACGCTGGGGCTGGTGCATGCCCGGCGCGGCGCCGGCGTGTTCGTGGCCGCCAAGCCCACGGATTATCCCATCGGGCGCAGGGTGCGCTTTCACCAGAACCTGCGCGCGACAGGCCAGTTGCCCGACAAGCGGATCCTGCGCCTGGAAACCCGCGCCTCTGACATGCGCGAGGCCGAGGCGCTGACACTCTCTCCCGGCGCGGCGGTGCATGTGTATGAAGGTATCTCGCTGGCCGACGGGGCACCGCTGGCGCTGTTTCGCAGCGTCTTTCCCGCCGACCGGCTGCCCGGCCTGCCGGACGGGCTGCGCAGCACGAAATCGGTCACTGCCGCCCTGTCACGCGAAGGCGTTGCCGATTACATCCGCGCCCAGACCCGGCTGACCGCCAAACTGGCCACGCCCGCCCAGGCCGTGCATCTGCGCATCCGCCCCGGTGCGCCTATCCTGCGCGCGATCAGCGTGAACACCGATCCGCAGGGTCGGCCTGTCGAATATGGCCATACCTGGTTCGCGGGCGATCGTGTCAGCCTGACTGTTTCGCCCGAAACCGACGAAGCATGAGTATTTGGACCAAGAAGATGAAGCCATTCTCTTTCCCATCTTCTTGGCGCAAATACTCGCGCCGCAGGCTTCCGGACCCTGCGCACAGCGGCGCCGGTGCAAGGGTGTCACATCCACGATACAGATTCGGGTTATCCACAGGGAAAACCAAAGCCATCCGAGCAGCGAAATGCAACAATTCCTGCCCCCCCTGCGCCTGACCGGCGCAACCGTCCTGCGCGACGGTGCGTTACAGCAGCGCTCCATCGCGATTGCCGATGGCCGCATCACCAAGGGGCCCCTGCCCGAGGTGGATCTGCGCGGCTATCTGATCCTGCCGGGCATCATCGACCTGCATGGCGATGCGTTCGAACGCCATATCGCGCCGCGCCCTTCGGCCCCGTTCGATCTGGCGATCGGGCTGGCGGGCACCGACAGGGATGCCGCGGCCAATGGTGTGACGACCGCCTGGCTGGCGCAAAGCTGGTCCTGGGAGGGTGGGCATCGCAGCCCCGAGGCCGCCGAGAAGATCATGGCGGCCCTGCAGGCCCATCGTCCGCGAGCCCTGACCGATCTGCGGATTCAGGTACGCTGTGAAACCCATCTGGTGGATAGCGGAACGCGCCTGCTGGAGGCGATCAGCCGGTTCGGAATCGACTATGTGGTCTTCAATAATCATCTGGATGAGGCCCATGAGATGATGCAGTCGCGCCCGCATGCGCTGGCCATCTGGGCCGCGGCGGCCGGGCGCAGCCCGGAACAGCATCTTGCGCTGGTCGGGGCCGCGCGGGCGCGCGACAAGGACGTGCCGCGCCATCTGTGCCGCCTGGCCGATGCCTTTGACGAGATGGGGGTTGTCTATGGCAGCCACGACGATCCCGACGGCGAGACCCGCGAACGGTTTTCCATGATCGGGGCCCGGATCGCGGAATTTCCAACCTCGCGCAAGGCCGCCGCCGCGGCGAAGGCGATGAATGATCCGGTGTTGATGGGTGCGCCCAATGTGGTGCGGGGCGGATCGCAGGCAGGCAATATCGCCGCCCGTGATCTGATCGCGCAGGGGCTGTGCGATGCGCTGGTGTCGGATTACTATTATCCGGCGCTGGCCGCCGCGGCCTGGCGGCTGGTGGATGAGGGCGTGATGCCGCTGCCCGCCGCCTGGGCGATGATATCCGAAAAGCCCGCCGACATCTTGCGCCTGCCCGATCGCGGGCGGCTGGATTACGGCAAGCGCGCCGATCTGTGCGTGGTCAACAAACAGACCCGACAGGTGGAAATGACCATCGCCGGGGGGCGGCTGAGCTTTATGGCGGGTGAGGCCGCGCATCGTTTTGCCGGGCGGATTTCGATGCTGGACATGGCCGCCGAATAAGGTTTCCGACTTTCGTTACATTGGCATTACGGCACTGTCACAGCCGTGGTGCATGGCTTGCGGATGACAGTCATCCAGCAAGGGAATCGACATGCTTTCCAGAACCGCGTTCATCATGACCGCTGCGGCGTCAATCGCAGCCAGCGCCGCCCTGGCCGACAGGGTAGAGGTCGGACCCCGCCCCTATTATCTGATCGACCGGATGCAGGACGGGCCGCTGAAGGAAAAGCTGGCCGCTTGCGGCGATCAGCCCGTTCAGCGCACGCTGTTTTCGATCGGCCACCGGGGTGCGGCCCTGATGTTCCCCGAACATACGATGCAAAGCTATCGTGCCGCCGCCCGGATGGGTGCGGGCATCGTGGAATGTGACGTGACCTTTACCAAGGACAAGGAACTGGTCTGCCGCCACGCCCAGAACGACCTGCACACCACCACCGATATTCTGGCCACCGATCTGGCCGCAAAATGCACCACGGGCTTTGTGCCCGCTTCGGGCGATACCAAGGCCAAGGCCGAATGCCGCACATCGGACCTGACGCTGGCAGAATTCAAGACGCTGACCGGCAAGATGGATGCCGCGAACGCCATGGCAACCACGGTCGCCGGTTATATGGCGGGCACGCCCAACTGGCGCACGGATCTGTATTCGGTGCAGGGCGGCACGGTGATGACCCATGCCGAATCCATTGACCTGTTCAAGTCGCTGGGCGTGAAATTCACGCCAGAGCTGAAATCGCCCTCGGTCGAGATGCCTTATGACGGGTTCAGCCAGGCCGATTACGCGCAGAAGATGATCGACGAATACAAGGCCGCCGGCGTGCCCGCATCCGATGTCTGGGCGCAGTCGTTCAATCTGGATGATATTCTGTACTGGATCGAGAACGAGCCCGATTTCGGCAAGCAGGCGGTGTTCCTGATCGAGCCCTATGACGGGTTCGACAACATGACGCCCGACACATGGAAACCGGCGCTGGCCGATCTGCGGGCGCAGGGCGTGACCTATCTGGCACCGTCGATGAACATGCTGGTGACGGTCAAGGATGGCAAGATCGCCGCCTCGGATTATGCGAAGGCCGCGAAAGAGGCCGGGTTGAGGCTGATCAGCTGGTCGCTGGAACGGTCGGGCCCGCTGACCACCGGTGGCGGCTGGTATTTCAACAGCGTTACCGATGCCGTGCGCAGCGATGGCGATTATTACGAAGTGCTGGATGTGCTGGCGCAGGATGTCGGCATCGAAGGCATGTTCAGCGACTGGCCGGCGACCGTCAGCTATTACGCAAGCTGCATGGGTCTGGACTGAGCTGCAAGGGAACGGACGGGATGGGGCGGCCTGCGGGTCGCCCTTTCCTTTTGGCGGCAGATCTTGTCGTGATCGGGATCAGCCCCGGTGTTTTTCCAGAAAGGCCTGAACCGACAGCGCGCGGAAATCATCCAGCGCGGCGCGCAGGGCGGCATGATCCCAATCCCACCAGGCCAGCGCCAGCAGGCGGTCGGCGAGTGCGGCCGGGAAGCGTTCGCGCAGCGGTGTGGCCGGAACGCCCGCCACGATCAGATAGGGGGCAACGTCTTTGGTGACGACCGCCCCCGCCCCCACCACCGCGCCATGGCCGATGGTGACCTCGGGGCGGACGACCGCACCGTGGCCAATCCAGGTATCATGCCCGATCACCGTGCGGCGTGACCGGCGATGGGCAAAGAATGCGGGATCATCCTGCGCATCATCCCAATAGCTGGCCGAACGATAGAGAAAATGGTGCAGGGATGCGCGCGCCATCGGATGGTCGGTCGGGCCGATGCGGGTGAAGGCGGCGATATTGGCGAATTTGCCGATGCTGGTATTGGCGATGTCTGAATACTGATCGCAATAGGAATAATCGCCGAATTCGGAATGGGCGATGCGGCTGCCCTTGCCGATTTCCACGTAACCGGCAAAGCGGCTGTCGGTGATCGTGCAATCGGGATGGATGAGGGGATCGGTTTCATGCAGGCGGGGCATGGCGTGGCTTTCGTTGTGCAATGAGTATTTGGACCAAGGTGATGAGGACAGGTTAGTGCCCCCCGCCGCCCTTGATCAGGCGGCGGCGCAACTGGCCCGAGATCCAGTCCATCAGCATCACCATCAGGATGATCAGCACTATGAAATAGCTGACCTCCTCCCAGTCTTTCTGGGTGATGATCGCCTGCGTCAGCAGCAGGCCGATGCCGCCGCCGGTGATGGCCCCGATGATCGTTGCGCTGCGGGTATTGGATTCCAGGTAATACAGGATCTGCGACAGCAGGATCGGCGTGATCTGCGGAATGACCCCGAAGCGATAGCGTTGCAGCGCGTTGGCGCCGGTGGACTGCACGCCTTCGATCTGCTTGTCATCGACGTTTTCCAGGGCTTCCGAGAATATCTTGCCGAAACTGCCGGTATCGGTGACCAGAATGGCCAATGCGCCGGTCAGCGGGCCGGGGCCGAAGGCGCGTGACAGGATGATCGTCCAGATCAGCCCGTCCACCCCGCGCAGGAAATCGAACAATCGGCGAAAACCGAACCGCACCGGCATCAGCGGCGTGAAATTGCGTGCCGCCAGAAAGGCCATCGGCAGCGCGAACAGCGCGGCACCCATCGTGCCCAGAAAGGCCATCAGGATGGTTTCGAACAGGGCCCAGACCACCTCGGCATGGCGCCAGACCGGGTTATGCCAGAAATCCTGCCAGGCACCGGCGATATTGGGGCGGGCCGGGTCGATCCGGTCGCCCAACAGGATGGCGGCAAGCCCATGACCGCTATAGGGGCTGTCGAGTGCGAAAAAGAACATCTCCCAGCCGAAGGAATAACGGAACACTTCGGTGCGGTTGCGGGTCATGGTGATGCGGCCCGCGCCATCAGTTATGGCCAGCCTGTTTCGCGACAGGCTGATCCAGTCGGGCAGATCGCCCGGGGTCAGGTTGGTTTGCACACCGCCGGCGCCGGCCTGCGCGGTGATCAGCGGATAACCGGGCGTGCGATAGGTCATCCCGCCATCGGCCAGGAAGGTGACGATATGGCCCCCGCGCAGGTCGATCACCGTATCCCCGCCCGAGCGCACCACCCAGCCGGGCAGGCTGTCATCGGCATAGGTGCCGTTGCGTTCGCCTTCGATGGCGACCTCGATCATGCCGGTGCGATTGTCGCGCGTGACATTGGTCTTGTAGCTGTAGCTGTCGGCAACCAGCGTTCTGGCATTATCCACCCGCAGGCGGTCGGCAAGGCCGGGAATGTCGAAGGCGAAAAAGATATAGGCCAGATAAAGCAGCACCAGCAGGGGCAACCCGAAATTGAACAGGCGTTTTCGTGCGAAGAGGGCGTCGGTGCGCGCCTTGAGTACGAGTGTCGTCATGCCCCTGCCCCCGTTGTCAGCCGGTTGCGCAGATGGCTGGAAATCTGGTCGAAGAATACGATCGAGGCGAAAAGCAGCACGAAGATCGCGGCGGCCTCGTCATATTTGCCCTGGCCCCAGGACATCGCGTTCTTCAGCTCATAGCCGATGCCGCCCGCCCCCACGAAGCCCAGAATGGCCGAGGCGCGGATGTTGATCTCGAAGCGCAGCAGCGCATAGGACAGATAATTCGGGGCGACCTGCGGGATCACGCCCAGCCACATGCGCTGTGACCAGCTGGCACCGACCGATTCCAGCCCTTCGATGGGCTTGAGATCGGCATTCTCGTTCACCTCGGAAAACTGTTTGCCCAGCGCGCCGCCGGTATGGAAGGCGATGGCGATCATCGCGGGCACCGGCCCGCCGCCCATCAGGAAGATCAGCACCAGGGCGATGACGATCTCGGGCATGGCGCGCATGATATCCATGATGCGGCGAAACAGGCCGATCAGCCGGGGGAACCGGGCCAGGCCCCGGGTGGACAACAGCGACAGCACCGTGCCGATCATCGCCCCCAGCAGGGTCGAGACCGCCGCGATATTGATGGTTTCCAGCAGTGCGGGGAAGAATGTCGCCAGATGCGCGGGCATCAGGGCAATCTTGTCCCAGGCCTCTGACACGACCTCGGAGGGAAAATCGAACACATGGCGGATGCCGTCCCAGAACCCGCCCGCGTTGCGTTCGTTGGCGGTCATGAAACCGGCTGTCATCAGCAGCACGAACAGCGTCAGCATCAGCCCGCCATAGATCCGCTTGCGCCGGATCAGATCCGTGTAATGGCCGCGTATGGCGGCTGCGTTCGCGCCGTTGCCCGGTGTGGATGTCAGATGTGCCATTGCCCGCTTTCACGAAAAAAGACGGGTCCCGCCAAGGGGGCGGAACCCGTCACAACCATATCGGGCCTAGTTGGATTTGGCCTTGCGAACCGCGATGATCGATTCGTAATAGTCATGCGTGATCGGAACGAAGCCAGAGGTGTCGCCAGCGGCCACGTTATAGGCGCAGTCGGGATCTTTTTCCTGCAGGCCCTGCACCAGCGCGATCATGGTTGTCTTGGCCTCTTCGGGCAGGGCGCGGCGCACCACGACCGGGCCTTCCGGGATCGGCTTCGATTTCCAGATCTCGACCAGATCGTTCATGTCGACCAGCCCGGCATCAACGGCCTTGCGCAGCGCGCCCGAGTTATAGCCGTCTTCCCAGTTACCCTGACCATCGGCCCAGGTGACGCCGGCGGCGATATCGCCGTTGTTCACGGCGACGATGGTTTGTTCATGGCCACCGGTGAACTTCACCTCGCCGAAATAGTCTTCCATCTTGCCGCCGATCTGGGACGGAATTTCAACCGAAGGGATCAGATAGCCCGAGGTCGAGTTGGGATCACCAAAGCCGAAGATCTTGCCCTTGGCGTCTTGCAGTGACTTGATCCCGCTGTCTTTGCGGGCGATCCCGATGGAATGATAGGTATACGAGCCATCCACATTGGCCTTGACCAGGGCCACATCAACGGCCTCGGGATCGGTCAGATAGACCTTGGCATAGCCCGAAGCGCCCAGCCAGGCCATGTCCAGCGTGCCGCCCAGCAGGCCTTGGATCACGCCGTCATAATCGGCCGGCGCGAACAGTTTCACAGGCACGCCCAGCGCTTCTTCGGAATATTTGCGCAGGCATTCATGTCCGCTCAGCCGGTTCTGCGCGTTCTCGCCGCCCAGAATGCCGATGCGGAATTCGGTGATCTTGTCCTGCGCCATGACCGGCGCGGCCAGTGCGGTTGTGGCCACAAGGGCAGCTAGCAATGTTTTCATCGTTTCTCTCCAGGTTAAGTGCGCCCCGCAAATATTTGGGGCGGATGAATTTTCAGGCTTTGACCGGGGCAGCGCGCGACGACAACGCGGGCTGGTTGAGTGCTTCGATCGAGGTCGAGGTTGCGGATTCGGAAAACGAGGCATCGGCGCCATAAATGTCGCGCGCGACGCCGGTGGTCAGTTGTTCGGGCGTGCCGTCGAACACGATGCGCCCGTCACGCATGCCGATCACCCGGTCGCAATAGCGCCGCGCGGTATCCAGCGTGTGCAGATTGGCCACGACCAGCCGGCCGTCTTCCTCGTGGATGCGGCGCAGGGCATCCATCACGACCTGCGCGTTCATGGGATCAAGGCTGGCGATGGGTTCATCGGCCAGGATGATCCTGGGGTCCTGCATCAGGGCGCGGGCGATGGCGACGCGCTGTTGCTGGCCGCCCGACAGGGCCTCGGCCCGTTTGGGGGCCTGTTCGGCGATGCCCAGCCGGTCGAGGATATCAATGGCGCGGTGAATGTCATCCCGCGGAAACAGGTTGAACATGGTCGCAAAGGTCGACCGGCGGTTCAGCGTGCCATGCAGCACGTTCGACACCACATCCATGCGCGGCACCAGGTTGAACTGCTGAAAGATCATCGCGCATTCGGATTGCCAGGCGCGCTTGGCCGCGCCCCTCAGCCCCAACACATCGCGCCCGTCACACCGCAAAGCGCCGCTGGTGGCATCGGTCAGCCGGTTCATCATCCTCAGAAGCGTGGATTTCCCTGCCCCCGACCGGCCGATGATGCCGATCATCGCAGGCTTCTCGACCGCAAAGCAGGCGTTATCCACGGCTTTGTTCCGTCCGAATGATTTCGTGACGTTTTCAACGCTTAGCAGCATACCATCCCCACCGATGTTCCATCGCCGGATACAGGCGGGGTGCGAAGCGAGTGTTTCAGTTTTCTGAAGGTTTGATGACGAGAGCCACCGCCCTTTTGGCCAGAAATGCCCGAAATATGGCCTTTCGATATGATTTGACTGTAATTATTTGCCGGTTCGGGCTAACCCACTGGAAAATTCCGTTGAATAGAATTATCTGAATGTGTGGATTGTGATCCACGAACGAAAACAACTGACGAAGGCAACTGGCTTCATGGGCGTTAATGTAAAACTTGCTGCGGCAGATGATCTCGCCGGGAATGGCAGTGAACTGGTAACCAGCATGGGGGCCAAGGCAGAGATGGCCGCGGCTCTGCTCAAGGCGCTGTCGCATGAAGGGCGGCTGATGATCCTGTGTCACCTGTCCACCGGCGAAAAATCCGTGACCGAACTGGAAACCCTGCTTGATTCACGTCAGGCTGCGGTCAGCCAGCAACTGGCCCGGCTGCGTCTGGACGGTCTTGTGGGCTGTCGGCGCGACGGCAAGGTGATCTATTATTCGTTGTCCGACGACCGCGCCCGCCGGGTGGTGGAACTGATGTATGACATGTTCTGCGGCGAACCTGGCTGAACCTGCGGCGTTCCTCCACGAATCTGATACATACCGGGTGCAATCTGTGCGGATCACGCCGCAGGCGGTGATCGTCAATCTGATCTGTGTCATGGGCCGGGTCGTAAAGGCGTGATCTGCTGGGGGCGTGATCGGGGTTGGTGATTCACCATCCGCCCCCGACCATTCCAGATGGCAAAGGCCCGCGCATGACCCAGACCTTTCACAACACCCCCTTTGACGCATTGGAAATCGGCATGCAGGCCAGCGCCGAACGGCTGTGCGTGGCGGATGATCTGTATGTCTTTGCCCATGCCAGCGGCAATCTGAACCCGATGCACCTGCCGCGTGAAGACGGCGATGGCGATGGCAAGCCCGAGGCCATCGCCCCTTCCATGTGGCTGGCGGCGTTGATTTCGGGGGTGTTGGGCAACCGGCTGCCTGGCCCCGGCACCTTGTATCACAGCCAGACGCTGCGCTTTGTCGGGCGCGCCCACGCGGGCGACAAGCTGACGGCAAACGTGCGCCTGACCGGCAAGCGTGATGGCCGCATCGCGGTGTTTGACACCTGGGTCACCGGCCCCGATGGCACCCGCATCGTCGAGGGCGAGGCCCAGGTGATCGCCCCCGACAAGGCGTTGAATTTTTGCGCCGATGACATGCCGGGGCTGACCGTTCAAAGCCATGTGCATTTCGACCGGCTGCTGGATCAGGCCGCCCCCCTGCCCGCCATCCCGACGGCGGTGGTGGCCCCCGAGGATGTGCAATCGCTGAACGGGGCGCTGCTGGGGCTGGATCACACGCTGATCACCCCGATCCTGATCGGCTGCGCCAGAAAGATCGCCGCCGCCGCCGCCGAACTGGACCGCGATCTGACCGGAATGCAGATCATCGACCTGCCCGATCACGATGCCGCAGCGGCCCGCGCCGTGGCGCTGGTGCATGAAGGGCAGGCACGCGCATTGATGAAGGGACAACTGCATACCGATGTGTTGCTGCGCGCCGTGCTGAAAAAGGACGGCGGGCTGCGCACCAACCGCCGCCTGACCCATGTCTTCGTGATGGATGTGCCGGGGCTGTCGCATCTGCTGATGGTCACCGATGCCGCCGTCAACATCGCCCCCGATCTGGCCTGCAAGGTCGATATCGTGCAAAACGCCATCGATCTGGCGCATACGCTGGGGGTTGAACAGCCCAAGGTGGGTATCCTGTCGGCGGTGGAAACGGTGAACCCGGCGATCCCGTCAACGCTGGATGCCGCGATCCTGTCGAAAATGGCCGACCGTGGCCAGATCACCGGCGGGCTGGTCGACGGGCCGCTGGCGATGGATAACGCCATTGATCTGGGCGCCGCGCGCACCAAGGGCATCAAGGGGCTTGTGGCGGGGCGGGCCGAAATTCTGATCGTGCCGAACCTGGAGGCCGGCAATATGCTGGCCAAGGAACTGACCTTTATCGCCCATGCCGAGGCCGCCGGTATCGTCATGGGGGCGCAGGTGCCGATCATCCTGACCAGCCGCGCCGATGATGACAAGGCGCGGCTTGCCTCTTGTGCGGTGGCGGCCCTTTACGCGGCGGCCACCAAGACATGAACGTGATCGTCACGCTGAATGCGGGGTCGTCCTCGCTCAAATTCGGGCTGTATGATCTGGGGGCCGAGCCTGCGCTGATCGTGTCGGGTCAGGCCGAACGGCTGGGCCCGGCTGCGCGGCTGATCCTGAACGATGGCCCCGCCCCCAGGACAACCGATCTGGGCGCGGCCGATCACGCGATTGCCCTGTCGGCCATATTTCAGGCGCTGGCGCCTTATCTGAACGGGCGTTCTGTGGCCGGGATCGGCCACCGCATCGTGCATGGCGGCGTCGATTATGCCGCCCCCCAGCGCCTGACCCCTGATGTGGTGGCGAAACTGGAAACCCTGATCCCGCTGGCCCCGCTGCATCAGCCGCACAACCTGGCCTGTTTTCGTGCCGCACTGGCGCTGTTTCCCGATGCGCCGCAACTGGGCTGTTTCGACACCGGTTTTCATCGGGGCCACCCCTGGGTGAACGACACCTTCGCCCTGCCCCGGTCATTTTACGGCGAAGGCGTGCGCCGATACGGGTTTCACGGGCTGAGCTATGATTACATCACATCGGTTCTGGCGACAGATTACCCCGACCTGCATGATGCGCGCGTGGTGATCGCCCATCTGGGCAATGGCGCGTCGATGTGCGCGGTGCGCGGCGGTAAAAGCGTGGGGTCAACCATGGGGTTCTCGGCGCTGGACGGGCTGCCGATGGGCACACGCTGCGGCCAGATCGACCCGGGCGTATTGCTGTATCTGATGGATCAGAAAGGCATGGACGCAGCCCGGATCAGCGATCTTTTGTACAAGGAAAGCGGGCTGAAGGGCCTGAGCGGCATCAGCGGCGACATGCGCAGCTTGCAGGATTCCCCAGCCCCCGAAGCCGCACAGGCCATTGATTACTACGTGTTCCGCATCCGGCGCGAACTGGGCGCGATGGCGGCGGTGCTGGGCGGGCTGGACGCGCTGGTCTTCACCGGCGGCATCGGCGAAAACTCTGCCCCGATCCGCGCCCGTGTTTGCGACGGTATGGGCTGGTTGGGCATCGGCGTGGATGCGGCGGCGAATAAGGCGCGGGCCGTTGAAATCGGCACCGGCGCGGTCCGCGTTCTGGTCATCCCCACCGATGAAGAACAGGTGATCGCGCGGGCCGTGGCCGGTATGCTGCGCATCTGACGCCCCAAGACGTGACAGATGGCACAGAATCCCCGATACATGGATTCCACAGGGATCATGCAGGAGGAGACCACCATGAGCCGCATTTTCGGCCCCATCACCCAGAATGGATATGTCGTTGAAGACCTGGATCAGGCGATTGACCACTGGACCCGCGTTCTGGGCATCGGCCCGTTCTTCATGCTGCCGCCGCTGGTCTTTGACCGCTATACCTATCATGGCAGGGACAGCGCCCCTGAACTGCGCGTCGCGCTGGCCAATAGCGGTGATCTGCAGATCGAACTGATCGAACAGGTCAATGATGCGCCTTCGTTCTATAAGGATTTTCTGAACGACCACGGGCCGGGCCTGCAACATCTGTCGGTCTGGACCAAAACCTATGACGCCGATACCGCCCGGTTTCAGGATCACGGACTGAAAATACTGTGTGAAGGGATCATCCGCGACGGCATCCGCTTTGCCTATTATGACACCGAATTGCACAATGGCTGCGTGATGGAGGTGCTGGATCTGCACCCGTCATCCGAAGCCCTGTTCACCGTTATCCGCGACGCCGCGCGCGACTGGGACGGGTCAGACCCGGTGCGCCATCTGGTGCCGCCAAAGGGTTGAAGGCAGGCACGGACCGGCCGAGGGCAACCCGGCCTGTCCCCACGCCGACACCACCGAATCGTGATGACACCGATCTTGCCGCCCCGTATGGTTGCGGCGGCGAGTCTGTCGGTGTCACCATGCTTTGCGCGCTTCAGTCTGGTCTGAAACGGCCCCCGTTCGGGGGACAGCCTGCCCTTGCCCCATCCATTTTTCTTCGGGATTGCGATCGTGCTGTTTGATTTAGGCGCAGCGGCGCCCTTTCTGGCCCTTGCGTTGATTGCAGGGGTGTTCCTGGCCTTCATGCTGGAGCTGCGATCGCCCGACATCACCGCCTTTTGCGGGGCAACCATCGCATTGGCGCTGGGGTTGGTGAATACAGACGATGTTCTGAAATCGGTTGCAAACCCCGCCCCGGCGACCATCGCGGCGATGTTCGTGCTGTCGGCGGCCCTTGTGCGCACCGGCGTGCTTGAGGCGGCGACCGACTGGCTGCGCAAGCGTGCCACGACGCGGCCTGCCCTGTCGCTGCTGTTGTTCTTTGGAGCGGCCACGCTGGCCTCGGCCTTCATGAATAACACGCCGGTGGTGATCGTGCTGATCCCGGTGGTGATAACGCTGGCGCGCGATCTGGCGATCCCCTCATCGCGGCTGCTGATCCCGCTCTCCTATATGGTGATCCTGGGCGGCACCTGTTCGCTGATCGGGACATCCACGAACCTGCTGGTGGACGGGATGGCGCAAAAGATCGGCATGGCACCGTTTTCGCTGTTTGAAATCGCGCCGCTGGGGATTGTGGTTGCGCTGGTGGGCGGGGGGTTTCTGGCATTGGCCGCGCCGCGCCTGTTGCCCAAGCGCCAGACCGTCGGCGCGACCCAGTCGGGGCGCGGCCAGCGCAGCTGGCTGGTTGAATTGCTGATCCCGGCGGCCTCGCCGCTGGCGGGGCAACTGGTGCATCAGGTCGAAGGGTTCCGGCGTGGTGGCGGGCGGGTGGTCGATCTGATCCGTGGCGATGTCTCGCATCGCCACGCGCTGGCCAGCATGCCGATCCAGCCGGGTGATGTGGTGGTCATCAAGACCGCCGATACCGAGGTGATGGGCTTTCGCGACGGTCAGGCGGCGGGCGTGACCATCCATGGCACCGAACCCTCGACCGCGCGGCGCAGTTCAGTGACCGAGGTTCTGATCGGACCCAAAAGCCGGGCCGCGCATCGCGCGGTGGGCCCATTGCGCTGGCGGCGGCGCTATGGTGTTTATCCGGTTGCGATCCACCGCGAAGGGGCGGCGCTGGATGTGCGGATGACGACCCTGACGCTGGAGGTCGGCGACACCCTGTTGCTGGATGGCGCCCCCGAAGACATCGCGCGCCTGGTTCAGGATGAAGGCCTGATCCTGCTGTCGCCCAGCACGGCACGCGCCTATCGCCGCGCCAAGGCCCCTGTCGCGATTGCGGTGATGCTGGGCGTGGTGGTTCTGGCGGCGTTCGATCTGGCACCGATCCTGCCGCTGGCACTGATCGGGGCCGCCATTGTGTTGCTGACCGGCTGCGTCGATGCCGATGAAGGCATGGGCGCGATTGACGGGCGGTTGATGCTGTTGATCGTCTCCATGCTGACGCTGGGGCTGTCGCTGGAAAATTCCGGCGCGCTGGGGCTGATCGTCGATGGCGTGACACCGCTGTTGCAGGGCGTGCCTCCGCTTCTGGCCCTGGCGCTGGTCTATGCCTTCACCTCGATCCTGACCGAGATCGTCACAAATAACGCGGTGGCCGTGCTGATGACCCCGCTGGCCGCCGGCCTAGCCACGCAACTGGGGCTGGACCCGCGCCCCTTTGTCGTGGCGGTGATGTTCGGGGCCAGCGCCAGTTTCGCAACGCCCATCGGTTATCAGACCAACACGCTGGTCTACAACGCCGGTGGCTATCGCTTTACCGATTTCTTGCGCATCGGGGTGCCGATGAACCTGATCGTCGGGGCCATCACGGTTCTGGTTGCGCCGCTGATCTGGCCGCTGTCGGGCTAGGTCGCCGGGGCAGCCTATAACAGGCTGCCCTGTTCGGGCGGGTCATCACGGGCGGCTGCCAACAGACAGGCGGCCATCCTGAAATTCGATTTCCAGCGCGCTGGCGGCTTCGGCCCCGGCGCGCGTGGTGATCACCTGATCGCCCGCACGCACCACCGCATAGCCGCGTTTCAGTGTTTCAGTATAGCCCAGACTTTGGCGCATGCGTTTCCCCGCCTCCAACGGCTTCTGCCAACGCTGAACCTGCCCATTGGAAACCGCGCCCAGCCGGGCGACAGGTTCGTCAGATCCTGTCGCTTGCGCTGCGCATCGGGGCGCCGGCGCCAGGCAGGCGTTCGCCTGCCCGGCCCAGCCGCATCATTCCAGCGTCAGGCCCTCCAGTTTACCATCATCCCACCAGGCGTTCATGACGGCGCCGTATTCCAGCGGTCCGGCCCCATAGGTTTCGATCAGCAACCCCTTATCCAGATCACCTTCGCCGCTGTAATAGCCGGGCGTGCATTGCGCCAGAAATGCGCGGGCGATCTTGGCCTTGTCCTTGATCACCTGCACCCACATTTCTTCGGCCTCGGCCGTGGGTTCGACCACGGTTTTGCCCGCCGCCTTCATATGCGTCAGCAGGCGAACGGTATGTTCGGCCTGTTCTTCCAGAATATGGGTGAAATTGGCTTTGAATGCATTCTGGCTGATCCCGAAATGAAAGAAATTGGGAAAGCCATGGCTGTAATAACCATGCAGTGTGCGTTGCCCGTTGGCATAATGATCGCTGAACTTGCGCCCGCCGCGCCCGGTGATTTCGAACCCGGACCGACGGGTATAGCCGGTGCCGACCTCAAACCCGGTGGCAAAGATGATGCAATCAACCGGGTATTCCACCCCGTCCACGACCAGCGCGTTTTCGGTGATCCGTTCAACGCCCTTCCCGTCAGTATCAACCAGGGTCACGTTCGGGCGGTTGAAAGTCGGCAGATATTCATCATTGAAGGTCGGGCGCTTGCAGAACAACCTATACCAGGTCTTCAGCTTTTCGGCAGTGTCCGGATCGGTCACCGTTTCATCAATGCGCTGACGAATTTCGTTGGTTTTTTCGTGGTCGGCAATTTCCAGCGCCAGCGCGGCCAGATCGGGCGGCAGTTTGTCCAGCCCCCTGGCCGTCAGCGCACCGCGCCCCACATTGCGGATCGTATCGGTCCAGCCATCATGTACCAGATCTTGATCCGCAAAACCGCCATTGGTCAGGATGGTAAAGTTTTCCATCCGTTCCTTTTGCCAGCCCGGTTTCAGGCTGGCCGCCCATTCCGGATCGGTCGGGCGGTTGTTGCGGTAATCCACCGTCGAAGGTGTGCGCTGGAACACATACAGATGCTTGGCCGACTGTCCGACATAGGGCACGCATTGAATGGCCGTGGCCCCGGTGCCGATCACCGCCACCCGCTTGTCCGCCAACCCGGTCATCCCCCCGGTGTGATCCCCACCGGTATAGCCGTAATCCCAGCGGCTGGTATGAAATGTGTGGCCCTTGAACGTGTCGATGCCGGGAATGCCGGGCAATTTGGGCCGGTCCAGCGGGCCACCGCAATTGATGATATACCGGGCCTTGATAACATCATCGCGGTCGGTCTTGATCGTCCACATCTTTTCGGTTTCATCCCAGCGCACATCGGAAACCGCGGTCTGGAACATCGCCCCGTCGTACAGGTTGAATTGGGTGCCGATCCGCTTGGCCTGTTCCCGAATTTCCGGCGAATAGGCGTATTTTCTGGTCGGGATATATCCGGTTTCTTCCAGCAGCGGCATATAGATATAGGCGTCAATATCGCATTGCGCGCCCGGATAGCGGTTCCAATACCAGGTGCCGCCAAAATCGCCGCCCTTTTCGATGATCCGGAAATCGGTGATCCCGGCCTCGGCCAGGCGGGCGCCGGCAATCAGGCCGCCATACCCGCCGCCGATGATGAACACCTCGACTGTGTCGATAATCGGGGCACGGGAAAAATTGGGGTCGGCATATGGGTCATCGACATAATGCTTGAAGTCGCCTTTGACTTCGACATATTGATCATTTTTCTTGTCGTTAAGACGCTTGTCACGCTCTTCGATATATTTGGCACGCAAGGCTTCCAGGTCAAAATTGATTGACGCCAGAAGGTCCTCCTTGGTGATATCTGCAATGGGTTTGTTCATGTCTCTCTCCCTTTTGGTGCCGCGATCGGGCTGCCGGTTGTGTTGCTGGCCTGTCAAAGGGCCGCGTCCCGCACCAATCTGCGGCGCCATGCCCCCTTCGATATTCCCGAATAAATCCTGATAACGGGCGGATTACCATCCCCCGCCCCGGTGTCCATGGCGTTGCGCAATTATGTGACGCGTCGGGGCAAAGTGTCAATCAATGCCATGCCGTCGTTCTAAATCAGGCTGCCCTGTTCTGGCGGATCGTCGCGGGTGCGTTTTTTGCGCGCCGGGCGATTGCCGACAGCCAGGCGGCCATCCTGAAATTCGATTTCCAGCGCGCTGGCGGCTTCGGCCCCAGCGCGCGTGGTGATCACCTGATCGCCCGCACGCACCACCGCATAGCCGCGTTTCAGTGTTTCAGTATAGCCCAGGCTTTGGCGCATGCGTTCCAGCGCCTCCAGATGGTCGCGCCAGCCCTGAACCTGGCCGCCCGCCACCACGCCCAACCGGGCCGACAGGCGTTCCAGATCCTGCTGTTTGCGCTTCACATCACGCAGTAACGCATCGGGGCGCAGTCGCGCGGCGCGGGCATCAAACTGTTCGCGCCGCTGCGCCGTGCCGCGTGCCAGCCCCGGCATCAGCCGTGCGGCCCAGTTGTCCAGTCCGCGCCGCTCTGCCTCGATCCGGCGCGACAGGCTGGACGGACGCAGCGGCGCGGCGATGCGCGCCAGATGCACGCGCCGGCCCTGCGTTGCCGCCCGCAGCGCGGCAGGCAGGCGTTCGCCCGCCCGGTCCAGCCGCTGTGCCGCCATCTGCACCAGCGTATCGGGACGCGGCAGCGCGCGCGCCAGATCGCGCAGCCGCTGGCCGCGTAGCCCAACCGCCTGCGCCGCCGCCCGCGACAGGCGCGCGCCCTGCCCGTCGGCCCAGGCCAGCAATTCGATCCGCACCGGCACCGCCAGTTCCGCCGCCGCCGTGGGTGTCGGCGCGCGCCTGTCGGCGGCATAGTCGATCAGCGTGGTATCGGTTTCATGCCCCACCGCCGAAATCAGCGGGATCTCGGAGGCCGCCGCCGCGCGCACCACGATTTCCTCGTTGAAGCCCCACAGATCCTCCAACGACCCGCCACCGCGCGCGACGATGATCAGATCGGGCCGGGGGATGGCCCCGCCGGGCGTCAGCGCGTTGAACCCGTTGATGGCGCGTGCCACTTCGGGGGCGCAGGCCGCCCCCTGCACCGCCACCGGCCAGATCAGCACCCGGCGCGGAAACCTGTCGCGCAGCCGGTGCAGAATATCGCGGATCACCGCCCCCGAGGGCGATGTCACCACCCCGATCACGCCGGGCAGATAGGGCAGCGGTTTCTTGCGATCGGCGGCAAACAGACCTTCGCCCGCCAGCGCCTGCTTGCGCTTTTCCAGCATCGCCATCAGCGCGCCCATGCCCGCCGGGGCGATGTCTTCGATCACGATCTGGTATTTGGACTGGCCGGGGAAAGTGGTCAGCCGCCCGGTGGCGATCACCTCCATCCCCTCTTCGGGCTGGGTGGCCAGGCGTGCGGCCACGCCCTTCCACATCACCCCCGCGATCACCGAACGGTCATCCTTGAGGTCAAGATAGACATGGCCCGACCGGGGCCGCGACACGCGCCCAACCTCGCCCCGCACGCGGACATGGGCGAACTCGCCCTCGATCACCCGTTTGACCGAACCTGACAGCTCGGACACGGTGAATTCGGGGGCGTTCTGCCCCGGCGCGGGCTCTTCGAACAGATCTGACATGGGGCCTCGCTTGTCATGGGCGCAGGCGCAGCTTAGAACGCGGGCCAGCGAAGGCCAAGCGGGGGCAGCAAATGAATATCCTTATTCTGGGTGGTGGCGGGCGTGAACATGCGCTGGCCTGGGCAATCAAGCAGAACCCGCGTTGTGACCGGCTGATCGTGGCGCCGGGCAATGCGGGCATCGCCGCCCTTGCCGAATGCGCCGATATCAATATCGAAGATGGCGATGCCGTGGCCACCTTCGCTGAAGAAAACGCCGTTGATTTCGTGGTGATCGGCCCCGAGGCGCCGCTGGCCGCTGGCGTGGCCGACCGGCTGCGCGCCGCCGGGCTGCTGTGCTTTGGCCCCTCGAAACAGGCCGCACAGCTTGAGGCCTCAAAAACCTTCACCAAGGAAATCTGCGACGCCTGCAAGGCCCCGACCGCCGCCTGGGCCCGGTTCGATGCCGCCGAACCGGCCCGCGCCTATATCCGCAAAATGGGCGCGCCGATCGTGGTCAAGGCCGACGGGCTGGCCGCAGGCAAGGGCGTGGTCGTGGCCATGTCCGAGGCCGAGGCCATCGCCGCCATCGACGACATGTTCGCCGGTGCCTTTGGCGGCGCAGGGGCGCAGGTGGTGATCGAGGAATTCATGCAGGGCGAAGAGGCGTCGTTCTTCGTGCTGTGCGACGGAAAAACCGTGCTGCCCATCGGCACCGCGCAAGATCATAAACGCGTAGGCGACGGTGATACCGGCCCCAATACCGGCGGCATGGGCGCCTATTCCCCGGCCCCGGTCCTGTCCGACGCGGTGGCCGAGGCCGCACTGGAACAGATCATCCGCCCGAGCGTGGCCGAAATGGCCCGGCGCGGCACGCCCTATCAAGGCGTGCTTTATGCCGGGCTGATGATCCAGAACGGTCAGCCCCGTCTGGTGGAATATAACGCCCGTTTCGGCGATCCCGAATGCCAGGTGCTGATGATGCGGCTGGGCGCACAGGCGCTGGACCTGCTGCTGGCCTGCGCGCGGGGTGAACTGGACAACGCTCAGGTGAACTGGGCCGACGATCATGCCATCACCGTGGTCATGGCCGCCAAGGGCTATCCGGGCGATTATGCCAAGGGATCGGTGATCGCGGGGCTGGATACATTGCCCGAAGACAGCCTGAACATGGTCTTTCATGCCGGCACCAAGCAGATCGACGGCCGCATCACCGCCAATGGCGGACGGGTGCTGAACGTGACGGCGCGCGGCGCAACCCTGGCCGAGGCCCGCGCGCGTGCCTATGAAATGGTCGACCGGATCGACTGGCCCGGCGGCTTTTGCCGCCGCGATATCGGCTGGCGCGCCCTGTAAGCCCGCCTGGGTTTATTCTTGGGTCAAATACCCCCGCGCGCAGCGCGCGATTTTTCGCAGAAAAATCGTTCTTCTGCGGCACTGCCGCGCGGGTGTCACAGGGCGAATTTGAGTATTTTCGCCAAGAAGATGGGGCTATCGGCAGCTCATGGCCGCCGTGAAACCCGCCTGCGATGTATCGCTGCCGATGGCGCGTGCGCTCAACAGGCCTTCCGACAGGGAAATCGCCATCAGCCGTGACCAATCGGCATTGGCCGTGATGATCTGCGGCCCTTGCCCGCAGTTGCGGATACCGCCCGAAATGAAATCCTGTCCGATCCGGTGATTGGTCAGCCCGGCCAGATCGGCCACCGGCGTCAGGGCGCCATTCTCAAAGCGCCACAGGTGCAGGGTTTTCACCAGATGCGGCCGGTCGATATAGGCGATTTCCACCTGCCCGTCGCCATCCAGATCGCCCGCGCCGATTGGGGCCAGCCAGCGGTGGGATTGGCCGATAAAGGGCGTGGCGGCGATCAGGCCGGTTACGCCGTAAACCGACAGACGCGCCCCGCGCGCCAGGTCGGTTTCGACCACGATCACCTCGGGCGCGCCGTCGCCGTTCAGATCGGTCAGGCGGGGGGCCAGGTCTTCGAAGACGCGACCCGGGGGCAGTGTGATCTGCCGGGAGCCGCCATCAGAGAGTTGCATCACCAGCGCGCCATATTCCACATTGTCGCCTAGGATCGCGTGGTCATAGCGGGTTGTTGGATCGGCAAAGCCCGCCGATGTGATGTCGGCCCGGGCGGCGCAGGCGCCGGTCACGACCAGCGACAGGACCGCCGCGCGCCACATCAGATCTGTTTTTCCGGCAATTGCACCACCAGACCGTCCAGCGCCTCGGTCACCTTGATCTGGCAGGTCAGGCGTGAGCGGCCCGGCTGCGGCTGCCAGGCGAAATCCAGCATGTCTTCTTCCATCGCTTCGATCTTCGGCAGGCGGCCCATCCATTCGAGCGTAACATAGGCATGGCAGGTCGAACAGGCACAGGCGCCACCGCAATCGGCATCGATTCCGGGGATACCATTGTCGCGCGCGCCTTCCATCACGGTTAGGCCGGGTTTCACGTCCACGACATGTTCAGTGCCGTTATGCTCGATATAGGTGATCTTGGCCATCTGCGCCCTCGTCTGTGTTTGAACCTTGCGAAGACCAGATAGGCGATACCGGCCCGGGATGCCAGTGTCCGCCGTGCCGCAGCCGCGCATGAAAAGGGGCGCCGGTCAGGGCGCCCCGGGTCCGGCAGGGTGAACCGGATCTTGATTAATCCAGCGACAGCGCCACGAAACGCGGATCGCCATCGCGACGGATCAACAAGAGCAGGGTCTTGCGGCCGGCCTCTTTGGCCTCGCCCATCCGGTTTTCCAGATCGGACACCGTTGTGACCTTTTGCTGCCCGGCCTCGGTAATGACATCGCCGGCACGCAGGCCCTTTTCATAGGCTTCGGTGGACTCGTCGACATCGGTCACGACCAGGCCATCGGTCGATTTGTCCAGTTGCAGCTGGCCGCGCATCTCGTCTGTCAGCGGGGTCAGGGTCAGACCCAGGAATTGCGATGTGGCCGGGGCCTGCGGGGTAGTGGGCGATGCGGCGGCCGGAACGGCGCCCTCGGCGGTTTCGCGGCGGCCCAGCGTCACTTTGAGGGTTTCCGTCTTGCCCTCGCGATAGACGACCAGCCGCACCGATTTGCCAACGGCGGAATTGCCGACCAGGCGCACCAGTTCGCGGGTATCGGTGATGTCCTGCCCGTCGAAGGACTGGATCACATCACCCGATTTCAGCCCTGCCTCGGCGGCGGGGCCTTGCGGCACGTCTGTCACCAGCGCGCCGGCGGGTTTGGGCAGGCCCATCGCCTCGGCCACGTCGGGGGTGACATCCTGAATGCGCACGCCCAGCCAGCCGCGCCGGGTTTCGCCGAATTCACGCAACTGATCGGCGACGTTCTTGACGACATTCGAGGCCATGGAGAAGCCGATACCGATCGAACCGCCATTGGGCGACAGGATCGCGGTGTTCACGCCGATCACCTGGCCATCCATGTTGAACAGCGGACCGCCCGAATTGCCGCGGTTGATGGCCGCGTCGGTCTGGATGAAATCGTCATAGCTGCCTGTCAATGCGCGGTTGCGGGCCGATACGATCCCAGCCGAAACCGAAAATCCCTGGCCCAGCGGGTTGCCCACGGCCATGACCCAATCGCCCACGCGCATCACATCACTGTCGCCAAAGCTGACAAAGGGCAGCGGTTCCGGGCTTTCGACTTTCAGAAGGGCGATATCGGTATTGGGGTCGGTGCCGATCAGCTTGGCGTCCAGCACCTTACCTGAAAAGAATTCGACCTTGATCTCGTCCGCCTTGTCGATGACGTGGTTATTGGTGACGATATAACCGTCCTCGGAAATCACGAAACCAGAGCCAAGGGCCTGGCTGCGGCGCGGCCGGTCGGGCATGGGCCCGTTGGGGTTCATGAATTCCTTGAAGAAATCCTGAAAGGGTGATCCTTCGGGCAGTTGCGGCATCCGCTGATCCGAAGAGGCGGCGACAGTGGTGGTGGTGGTGATGTTTACCACGGCAGGGCTGACCTGTTCCGCCAGATCGGCAAAGCTGTCAGGCATGCCGCGCGCATAGGCCGACATGGTTTGCGCCGCCAGCAATGCCAGACCCAGCATCAGCGCCCACAGCCAGCGCAAGGCCAGCGCAGTGCGATCCTGCCGGGCGGAAAGTGTAATGGCCTGGGAATTCACGAGACGTCCTCCTGATTTTTTCGAAAAGGAATGTCCCCGCCGGAAACGCGCGGGGATGACCTTGCTGCTTTACATCAGATAGGCATACCGAATTTCAATTCAAAGCCCATCGCGCGGTCTCACTTCGCTGTGATAACGCTATCGGCGGCAAATTGCACGGTGTGGTTTCTCGCGGCCCGGCGCCGATCACGCGATCGACGCCGGGCTGCAGGACGGCCAAGGCCCTGTCAGGGGCGATCGGCATTCTTCAAATAGTTGAAGAATTCGCTGTCCGGGGCCAGGACCATGGTTGAATTGCCCGCCTGAAAAGCCCGGTCATAGGCGGTCAGCGAACGATAGAATTCAAAGAATTCCTGATCGGCGCCAAAGGCTTCGGCATAGATGCGGTTGCGTTCGGCATCGGCCTCGCCGCGGGCGATTTCGGCCTGACGCTCGGCATCCGACACCAGTTCGACCACGGTGCGGTCTGCCTGGGCGCGCACACGCTGGGCGGCTTCTTCGCCGCGGGCGATCTCGTCTGCGGCCTCGCGCTCGCGCTCGGCGCGCATGCGGGCAAAGGTGGCTTCCAGGTTCTGTTCAGGCAGGTCGGTGCGTTTGAGCCGCACATCGACGATTTCCAGACCCAGATTGCTGGCCTCGGAAATCGCGGCGTTGCGGATGCGCAGCATCAGCGCGGCCCGATCTGATGACAGGATGTCGTTCGAGCTGACCGACCCCAACACCTCGCGCGTGGCGGCGCGCAGGACGCGATCCAGCCGGTCTTCGGCCGAACGGATGCCCCCCACCCCGACAGCGCGGCGGAACTGCACCACATCGGCGATGCGGAACCGGGCAAAGGCATCGACGACCAGGCGGCGGTCATCCAGCGGCGTGAC
Source organism: Actibacterium sp. (assembly GCF_055134745.1). Classification (NCBI taxonomy): domain Bacteria; kingdom Pseudomonadati; phylum Pseudomonadota; class Alphaproteobacteria; order Rhodobacterales; family Roseobacteraceae; genus Actibacterium; species Actibacterium sp. Next base: position 10,210 of record NZ_JBSRVX010000055.1, on the reverse strand, counting down.
CTCCAGCGGGTCGATATCGCGGCTCAGGATACGGTCGTCATAGCGCACGATTTCCTGAATCAGCGGGATCTTGAAAGCCAGACCCGGAGTTTCCTTTACCGCCTTGACCTGGCCGAATTGCAGCACCAGCGCCTTTTCACGTTCGTCCACGATGAAAATCGAAGACAGGGCCAGCGCCACGACCACCACGACCGCGATCAGTGCAATCATCATCCTGTTCATTGGCTTGCTCCCCCGGTGGTGGCGGGCGCGGTGCGCCGCAATTCATTCAGTGGCAGATAGGGCACGACGCCATTTCCACCCTCTGCCGACGGGTCGATGATGATCTTGTCGACACGGCCCAGCACCTCTTCCATGGTTTCCAGATACAGGCGCTTGCGCGTCACCTCGGGGGCCTTGCGATATTCGGTCAGCACGGCGGAAAAGCGGCTGGCCTCACCGCTGGCTTCGTTCACCACGCGGGCGCGATAGCCCTCGGCCTCTTCAGCACCTGAGCGGCTTCACCCCGCGCCCCGGCAACCACGCGGTTGGCATAGGCATCGGCCTGTTTTTCCAGCCGGTCGCGTTCCTGTTCGGCGGCCTGCACCTCGCGGAAACTGTTGATGACCTCGCGCGGGGGGTCGGCTTTGTCAAAGTTCACGCGAACCACATTCATGCCGCTGTCATAGCTGTCGAGCGTCTGCTGGATCAGATCCTGCAGGCGCACGGCGATCACGCCACGGTCGCGGTTCAGAATGGGCGACAGTTCCGATTGCGCGATAATCTCGCGCATGGCCGATTCCGACACCGCGCGGATCGTCTGGTCGGGATCGCGCAGGTTGAACAGGAATTCGGCCGGATCGTTCACGTTCCAGACCACCTGAAAGTCGATATCGACGATGTTTTCATCGCCTGTGAGCATCAGTCCGGCATCGCCGCCACCCCGGCCCACCCCGATATCTTCGGTGCGTTCACGGGTCACGGGGATCACCTCGGCGGTCACGACGGGCCAGGGCGCGAAATTCAGCCCCGGTTCGCCGACAGCGTAAAATTCGCCCAGGAACAGCTCGATCGACTGTTCTTCCGGCTTGACCGTATAGAAAGAGGCAAAAAGCCACAGCGCCACCGCCGCCAGCACCGCGATGACGACTGTGCCGCGTGTAACCGCCGGCCCGCCACCACCACCGCTGCCGCCGCCCGGACGGGCCTGGCGGCCACCGCCGCCGCCCATCAACACGCGCAACTGTTCCTGTCCCCGCTTCATCAGATCGTCGATTTCGGGGATTTGCGAGCCTTCGCCGCGGCCCCCCTTGCCGGTATTGCGGTTACCACCATCCTTGTTAGAACCGCCACCTCCCCAGGGGCCACCGTTATTGCCAGTCATCCAGGCTATTACCTCTTTTGATTTTATCACGATCTTGCCTTCCTAATTGGTCACTGGCCTGCGAAAATCAACCGGCACGCACCGGGGTTTTCATCGTCACCAGTTCTTCGGCCATGGTCGGATGCACCGCGACGGTGCGGTCGAAATCTTCCTTGGTCGCGCCCATCTTGATGGCGATGGCCGCCAGTTGAATCATCTCGCCTGCATGATCGGCCACGATATGGCAGCCCAGCACCTTGCGCGTGGCCTGGCTGACGATCAGTTTCATCATCACCCGGTCGGGCCGTCCCGCAAACAGGGTCTGCATCGCGCGAAACGATGTGCAGTAGACGTCGATCGGTTCACGCTCGCGCGCGGCTTCCTCGGTCATGCCCACCGATCCCAGTTCGGGCTGGGTGAAAACGGCGCTGGCCACAAGGTCATGATCGGGCCTGGTGGGCGTGCCCTTGAACACGGTTTCGACAAAGGCCGCCGCCTCGCGGATGGCGACAGGCGTCAGGTTCATCCGGTCTGTCACATCGCCCACCGCAAAGATAGAGGGCACCGAGGTTTGCGAATAGTCATCCACCTGCACCTGCCCCCAACGGCCCAGAGTGACCCCGGCCGCCGCCAGCCCCAGCCCGTCGGTATTGGGTCGCCGGCCAGTGGCATACATCACCTTGTCATAGACGGCCTCGCGCCCATCCGTGCTTTTGACCCAGACGCCGCCGTTCTGCGCCCGCAGGTCCAGAACGTCGGTGCCGACATGCAGGTTCATCCCGCGGGCCCGCATTTCCTCGGCGACATGGCCGCGGGCTTCCTCATCGAAGCCGCGCAGGATCTGCGCGCCGCGATACATCTGCGTCACCTGCACCCCCAGCCCATGCAGGATACAGGCGAATTCGCAGGCGATATAGCCGCCGCCCACGATCAGGATCGACCGGGGCAGTTCATCCAGCTTGAAAATGTCGTTCGAGGTGATCACCAGGTCGGACCCGTCGCGTTCGGGCACGAAGGGGCGACCGCCGGTCGCAATCAGGATATGCTTGGCTGTCAGGCGTTCACCGCTGGACAGGGTCACGGTATGGGCATCTTCCAGAACCGCACGGGCGTTGAATATCTGCACCCCAGCCTTTTGCAGGTTGGTGGTATAGGCAGCCTCTAGCCGGTCCAGTTCGGCATCCAGTTTCGCCCGAAACACCGACCAGTCGAACCCGCCGGCCGTCACATCCCAGCCATAGGCGCGCGCATCCACCATCGCCGGCGCATAGGCGGATGCAAACACCATCAGTTTCTTGGGCACGCAGCCACGAATGACACAGGTGCCGCCCATGCGGTATTCCTCGGCCAGGGCCACGCGCGCGCCGCCTTCGGACGCGGCCAGCCGTGCCGCGCGCACGCCGCCCGATCCGCCGCCGATGACAAAAAGATCATAGTCGAAGGTCATGCCCCGCCCTTTACATGTCGGCGAACAGGTTATCGTTTTCCAGCAGGTCGATCCGCTCTTCCTCGACGGTGCCCTGATTGATGTCGCGCACTTCGACCCGGCCATCGCCATGGCCGATCACCACGATATCACAGATGTCGATGAACAGCCCGTTTTCGACAACCCCGGGGATCTGGTTCAGGATCAGCGCCAGCTGGCGCGGGTTGCCGATACGGTGCAGGTGCAGATCGACGATGTAATTGCCCTCATCCGTGACGAAGGGCGCATCGCGGTTCATGCGCAGCGATGTGTCGCGCCCCAGCACATCGACACTGACCAGCGTTTCCTCGATCAGGGCCTTGGTGGTCTGCCAGCCAAAGGGGATCACCTCGACCGGCAGGGGGAAGCCGCCAAGCTGGCCGACCTCCTTGGCCACGTCGGCGATCACGATCATCTGGTCGGATGCTGTGGCCACGATCTTTTCCTGCAACAACGCGCCGCCGCCGCCCTTGATCAGGCACAGATCGGCATCGAATTCATCCGCGCCGTCGATGGTCAGGTCCAGCCATTTTGCCTCGTCCAGCGATACCACATCAATGCCCACCTCGCGCGCCAGTTGCGCGGTGCGGGTCGATGTCGGCACCCCCTTGATGCGCAGACCTTCGTCGCGCACCAGCTCGCCCAGGCAGCGCACCATCCAGGCGGCTGTCGATCCGGTCCCCAGCCCCACGCGCATACCGTCCTCGACGAAATCCACGGCGCGCCTGGCGGCAACGAACTTGGCCTTGTCGATAGGGGAAAGCTCTCCGGTCATCGCGGTCTCCTGACTGTGTTTCCCGGTGTTATAAGAGAAGTGACGCTGGTCTGCGAGTGGCAATTGCGCGCGCCCCTCTCAGCGCGGCCAGACGGGGGCCGCCGACAGTGCCGCCATGGCGGCCGGCAAACACTCGCGCGGCATGATCACAACCATGCGGGGCCCGTCCACCGTGATCCGCTGTCGTGGCGCCGTCACCCTGTTGGATGTTCCGATCATGGCATCGGGCGCGAAGGCCAGCCCCGCGATGGGCCAGTGCAGCCCGCTGCTGTGCCCCGCCACCGCCCCGAAGGGAAACAGCGACAGCCGCGTGCCCGGCGCCAGGCCCAGCACCAGTTCGGACGGGCACAAGAAGGCGATATCCTGTGCGCCCAGCAGGATGCAGCGCGTGGCGGGCTGGCGCGTCAGTCCGCTCAGCGTGGCCAGAAGGTGATCCAGCCGCGGCCCCATGAAACCCAGCCCCAGGATCAGCGGCGCCCGGATCGCCCCCAGACATTTGTCGAAATCGGTGCTGTCCTGTTCGGCGACCGCGAACAGCCGGTCGGGCGGAATTGCCGCGCGCACGCTGGCTTGAATCGAATCCATGTCGCCGATCACCGCATCGGGCAGATGGCCCGCAAGGATGGCGTGATTGGCCCCGCCATCGGCCGCCACCAGCACCGGCGCACGCCCCAGCGCCTGCACCAGATCGGCGGCATCAACCGCCCCACCGCCCAGCAGCGTCACGTTTTGCTTTGTGTTCACAATCGGTTCAAACATGCTGTTCATCCTGCCCGAACGGGCGGGCGGCCACAATCTGAACACTAATAATCCCCCCAAATATCCCAGTTCTGTTCAATTTCAGGAAACAACTTATGTTAATTACTATCTTGCGAGTACCTTGAGAAAGTGAGCGACCCATGGTTGGTGCAAGTAAAATCCTGACGGTTTCCTATGGAACCTTCTCATGCACCCTCGAAGGATTCGACGATTCCTTTGGCACGATGAAAGCCATCGCGGAATATTTCCGTGATCTGGCTTCAGACGATCGGTATTTCGGGGCCGAGCCCCCGACGCCCGATGCCGAGATGCTGCAACGCATTGCCGAACGCGAGATCAGCCGCCGGGTCGAGGCCCGCATCAGCCAGGGTGGCGTCGTGCTGCGGGCCGACCGCGAAACCGCGCTGCCCGACAGGGCCGAACCCACACCCGAGCCAACCGCGCCGCCCGCGCCTGATGTTGCCGATTATGCCGCGCCGCCGCAGGCCGCCGCCGCGCCGGCCGCTGCATCCGATATGGGATCGGTCGCCGCCAAGCTGGCCCGTATCCGTGCGGTTGTGCAGACCGCCCGCGCCGCCGGGCCGGATTATGCCGAAGATGCGGATGTCGAAGACGCCGAGATCGCGCCGGCCGATACCGCCGAAGACGCCCCGGCCCAAGTCATGGCCCCGGTCATGGCCGACCTGCCCGACGCGCCCTTCATCGAGGACGAGCAGCCGGATGAGACCGGTGCCCTGCCCGATGCGATACTGCATGACGAGGATGACCAGTTCGCCACCGCCGCCGAACCCGAAACGGACGCGCCCGAATTGCACGCCGCGTCAGAGGACGAGGACGAGGACGACGAAGATCTTCTGGCCGAAGCCGAGGATTACGACGAAGATTATGACCCTGCGGCGATCTCGGCGCTGGAAAACGATGAGGCCCTGTTGTCGGCGCTGGCCGAAACCCTGAGCGCGCCCGAAGAAGCCTTTCCCGATGAAGACGAGGACGAGGCCCTGGCGCAGGATGACAGCGATCAGGCCACGCAGGATGACGCCCTGACCGGGGATATGGACGAGGCGCCGACGGTCGAGACCGGCGATTTCGACCTGGCCGAGGCCGAGGATATCGAGGCCGAGGATGACGCGGCACCCGCAGAGCTGAGCGCCGAGGATCACGATGCCTGGCCGGACGAAGACAGCCGCGACAGCGATAAAACGGCCGACAGCGAAATCGACGATGACGCCGGACAGATGGCCGCCATCGCCGGCGCAATGGCCGAACCGGAAGACACGAAGCCCGACAGCGCCGCGCCGGAAACCGACGCCCGTCCGGGCCGGGATCGTCGCCGCGAACGCCGCCGCAAGGCCCGGCATGCCGCACCGGTCCGCGCTGACCGTCTTGCCCCCGAAGAAGCGCGCGGCGCCGCCGCCCGCGCCCGGGCGCGTGTGCTGAAGGTGCGTCTGGCGGATCTGGCCGATGACGAAACGGATGACAGCATCACAGCCGCCATGGATGACGAGAAACCCGACTCCGTCACCGCCACGGCCCAGTTCGACATTGATGTCGCGATCGTCGATACCGATGCTGCCGAACCCGGCACCGTTCTGTCGCCCGAGGAAGAAGCCGATCTTGCGGCCGAGCTTGCCGATCTGGAACGCGACGCGCCCCCGGCCCCCGCCCGCGCCGAACCCCCGGCCCAGGACGACGCCGCCGTCGACCGGCTGGTCGATCAGGTCAATACCAAGATGGAAGGCACCGAAAGCCGCCGCCGCCTGTCGGCCATTGCCCATCTCAAGGCTGCCGTCGCGGCCACCATCGCCGAACGCCGCCTGCGTCCCGCCAGGGACAGCGAGGCACAGGCCGAGGTAGAGCGCATGCCCTATCGTCAGGATCTGGCCAAGGTCGTGCGCCCGGCCAGCGGCGACAAGGGTGCTGCGAAAATGCCGCCGCTGATGCTGGTTTCGGAACAGCGCATCGACCGCGCCCGACCCGCGGCGCAATCGGGCACCGGCCCGGCCGTGCTGCGCCACCCCAGCAGCAACGGCAATCTGGCGCTCAACCATGACAACGACCATGCCGAGCCTGACGAAGATCAGGAAGGCGCGGTCAATATCTTCCGCGACGATGAAAGCTTTGCCGAATTCGCAGCCCGCATGGGGGCCGACGATCTGGGAGAATTACTGGAGGCCGCCGCCATCTACAAGACAGCCGGCATATCGACCGTGCCCTTCACCCGGCCCGAAGTAATGCAGATCGTGGCCGATCACTGCGGGGACGATTACATCCGCGAAGATGCGTTGCGGGCCTTTGGCCGGTTGCTGCGCGAGGGTCAGATCATCCGCCAGAAACGCGGCGAATTCACGATTTCGAAAGCCTCGCGCTATATCGGTGCCTTTGGCGACTGACGCAGCGCCGCCGGCCTGCGGGTCGCGTGTTGGACGAGTGGCGGGCGGGGGATCAGATCTGATCCTTCGCCCGATCCTTTTGCTGCTCCGGGTCTTCCTTGCCGATGCCGCGGAACACGAAGCGGAACGGCAGCGCCCAGGCGATGCCCAGCCCGATATAGATCGCCAGTTCGAATATCATGCGCGGCCGGTCCATCTGGCTGACCAGCCACAGCGCCGCGGCGATATAGATCGGCAGGAACATCACCAGGATCACCAGCGCCCAGCGGCGGCGTTCCCTGTAGGACAGCCCCTTCATCGCGCGAACGGATCGGTGACAAGGATGGTGTCGTCACGCTCGGGCGAGGTGGACAACAGCGCGACCGGGCACTGGATCAGTTCTTCGACACGGCGCACATATTTGACGGCGGCGGCGGGCAGATCGGCCCAGCTGCGCGCGCCTGCGGTGCTGTCGGACCAGCCGTCCATGGTTTCGTAAACCGGGGTGACGCGGGCCTGCTGGTCGGCGGCGGTCGGCAGATAGTCCAGCATCGTTCCGTCCAGTTCATAGCCTGTGCAGATCTTAAGTTCGTCGAACCCGTCCAGTACGTCAAGCTTGGTCAGCGCGATGCCCGACACGCCCGATGTCGCGCAGGTCTGGCGCACCAGCACCGCATCGAACCAGCCGCAGCGCCGCTTGCGCCCCGTCACCGTGCCAAATTCATGCCCCCGCTCGCCCAGCCGCTGGCCGACCGTGTCGGTCAGTTCGGTCGGGAACGGGCCTTCACCGACGCGGGTCGTATAGGCCTTGACGATGCCCAGGACAAAATCAATCGCGGTCGGTCCCAGGCCTGATCCGGTCGCGGCCATTCCGGCCGTGGTGTTGGACGAGGTCACGAACGGATAGGTGCCGAAATCGACATCCAGCAACGACCCCTGCGCGCCCTCGAACAGGATACGTTTTCCGGCGCGGCGGTCCTCGTTCAGAACCTTCCAGACCGGGGCGGCAAAGGGCAGGATTTTCGGCGCGACCTCGGCCAATGCCGCCAGCAGCGCATCGCGGTCCACCTCTGGCAGACCCAGGCCCCGGCGCAGCGCGTCGTGATGCACCAGCAGCCGGTCAACGCGCGCCTGCAATGTGGCCGCATCGGCCAGATCGGCCACCCGCACCGTGCGTCGGCCCACCTTGTCCTCATAGGCCGGGCCGATACCCCGCCCGGTGGTGCCGATCTTGGCCACGGTGTTCTGGCTTTCGCGGGCGCGGTCCAGCTCGCCATGCACCGGCAGGATCAGCGGCGTGTTTTCCGCGATCATCAGATTGTCGGGGGTGACGGTAACGCCCTGCCCGGCCAGCCGCTCGATCTCGGCCAGCAGCGCCCAGGGGTCCAGCACCACGCCATTGCCGATCACCGACCGCTTGCCCGGCCGCACGATACCCGACGGCAGCAGCGACAGCTTGTAGACGGTGCCGTCGATGACCAGCGTGTGGCCTGCGTTATGCCCGCCCTGAAAGCGCACGATGACATCGGCGCGTTCCGACAGCCAGTCCACGATCTTGCCTTTTCCTTCGTCACCCCATTGGGCGCCGACGACGACGACATTGGCCATTGCTGATCCTTGCTTTTGCAGAAAACCCGTGCCCGTATAGCGGCCCGCGCCCGCGCCCGCAAACGCCAAATGCACGCCAAGGCTGGACAGGGCAAATCAGTTCCGCCACCTTCCGGGCAGCCAACCGAAAGGAACCGCCATGACCGGAATCGCCCTGCGCTGGGGTTTTGCCTTTGTCCTGCTGGCGGCGACCTATAACCCGACGCGGTGGAATTTCACCCGCTGGGCGGCGGACGGGTATCCCGACAACCTGCCGCTGGCGGTGCTGTTCGGGCTGATCCTGCTGGTGGGCTATGTGATCTATCTGCGCGCCACGCTGCGATCCATCGGCGCCTTTGGCATGATTCTGGTGGCCGCACTGGTCGGTGCGCTGATCTGGGTGCTGATCGACTGGGGCGTGCTGACGCTGAACAACCCGACGCTGAACCTGTGGCTGGGGCTGATCGTGCTGTCGGCGATCCTGGGCATCGGGCTGAGCTGGAGCCTGGTGCGCCGCCGCCTGTCGGGCCAGCTGGATGTGGATGAGCTGGACGAGTGACGTTTGTGGGGTTGCGGCAAGGCCCCCGACGATCTAGATACGCATCGTCGCATCTGAACCGGACTGCCCATGGAAAATGTCGTTCTCATCATCCACCTTGTTCTGGCGGTCTGCCTGATCGGGATCGTTCTGCTGCAACGCTCGGAGGGCGGCGGCCTGCTGAGCAGTGGCGGCGGTGCGGGTGGTGGTGTGATGTCGGGCCGTGCGGCCGCGACGGCGCTGGCCAAGCTGACCTGGGTCTTTGCGATATTGTTCATCGGCACCTCGATCTTCCTGACCATCATCGCCGCAGAAAAATCCGCCGGCACATCGGTTCTGGATCGTCTGGGCACATCGGCGCCGGCCCCGGTGGAAACCACGCCGGCCACGCCTTTGGGCGACAATCTTCTGCCCCCCAAAGGCAGCACCGCGCCGCTTTTGCCACCCCGCGCCGAATAAACGATAACTACTAAACATTGGTTCGGGCAGATTATCTGCCCCAGCATCTTGCGGTCTGGTTGCAGCGCGGTCACGAATCCGTTATAGCTTAAACCCCGTGATGCTTTGGCCTTTCCGGGCCGAATCAAACATTCTGAAACCGACAGATCACGGGGGATGCCAGCCTATGGCACGTTACATTTTCATCACGGGCGGCGTCGTTTCATCCCTGGGCAAGGGGCTGGCCTCGGCCGCGCTGGGGGCCTTGTTGCAGGCCCGCGGCTTTACCGTGCGGCTGCGCAAGCTGGACCCCTATCTGAATGTCGATCCGGGCACGATGTCGCCCTTTGAACATGGCGAGGTCTTCGTGACCGATGACGGCGCCGAAACCGATCTGGATCTTGGCCATTACGAACGCTTCACCGGCGTGGCGGCGCGAATGACCGATTCCGTCAGTTCGGGGCGCATCTATTCCACCGTTCTGGAAAAGGAACGCCGCGGCGATTACCTGGGCAAGACCATTCAGGTCATTCCTCACGTCACCAACGAGATCAAGGATTTCCTGTCGATCGGCGAGGATGAGGTCGATTTCATGCTGTGTGAAATCGGCGGCACCGTGGGCGATATCGAGGGCCTGCCGTTTTTCGAGGCGATCCGCCAGTTCGCGCAGGACCGCCCGCGCGGCCAGTGCATCTTCGTGCATTTGACGCTGCTGCCCTATATCGCCTCGGCGGGAGAATTGAAAACCAAGCCGACCCAGCACAGTGTCAAGGAATTACGCTCGATCGGGATCGCGCCCGATGTGCTGCTGTTGCGGTCCGAACACCCGATCCCCGAAAAGGAACGCGCCAAGATCGCGCAGTTCTGCAACGTGCGCAAGGATGCCGTGATCGCCGCCCCCGATCTGAAGACGATCTATGAGGCGCCGCTGGCCTAT
>NZ_JBSRVX010000054.1:0-14174 GCF_055134745.1 Actibacterium sp. | reverse complement strand
ACCGGCACGACGGTCAGGATCATCCATTCCGGGCGGTTGCCGGAATCGAGGAAACTTTCCACGACCTTCAGCCGCTTGATGATCTTCTTGGGCTTCAATTCGCCGGTGGCGACCTTCAGCTCTTCGCGCAGGCGGTCGGCTTCGGCCTCCAGGTCGATCTGGGCCAGCATTTCACGGATGGCTTCGGCACCGATCCCGGCGGTGAACGCGTCGGTGCCATAGGCATCCTGCGCGTCCATGAATTCTTCCTCGGTCATCATCTGGCCATAGGTCAGATCGGTCAGACCGGGTTCGATCACCACATAGTTTTCGAAATACAGAACCCGTTCCAGATCGCGCAGCGTCATGTCCAGCATCAGGCCGATGCGGCTGGGCAGCGATTTCAGGAACCAGATATGCGCAACCGGGCTGGCCAGTTCGATATGGCCCATCCGTTCACGGCGGACCTTTTGCAGCGTGACCTCGACGCCGCATTTTTCGCAGACAACGCCGCGATATTTCATGCGCTTGTATTTGCCGCACAGGCATTCGTAATCCTTGATCGGGCCAAAGATACGGGCGCAGAACAGACCGTCGCGTTCGGGTTTGAACGTGCGATAGTTGATGGTTTCGGGTTTCTTGATCTCGCCATAAGACCAAGACAGGATCCGCTCGGGCGATGCCAGCGAGACCTTGATCTCGTCAAAGGCCTTCGGCGGGGTCAGCGGGTTGAACGGGTTGGTTGTCAGTTCCTGGTTCATTGCGTTCTTAGCCTTTCAACTCATCTACTTGACGAGAAATGGTCATTTCGGTCACCGAAGAATTAAGACGGGCCAGATAGGCGACCGTCTCATCGTCAAGTTTTTCGGCATACCGACTCCAGGTGGTATTTCGTTTCTTGATTGTGGCGGGATTTCCGACTGCAACACAGTTGTGATCCAGTTTTCCAGCAAGCACGCTATGGGCTGCTAAAATAGCCCCGTCACCGATTGTCGCGCCGCCGACCAGATGGGAATTATAGCCCAGCCATACGTGATCTCCGACAATCATATCACTCTTGTTCGGCACAAAGCGGGGCGTTTCACCCCCCAAATCGAGAACTCCATGGTCCAGCGCAGAGATCAACGAAATTTCGCGCGACAGCAGGCAATCGCGGCCAATCACAAGTGAGCCGCGAGCGGCCATGATGTTGGCCCCGCCAATTGTGGTGCCATCACCGATAACAACCCTGCTTCGCGTCGCGGCGCGCAGCACAAGATTGAAAGGACGACCGCAATCACCGATGACTATACTTGCGCCACGGCCTGGCACCGCCAGTGATACCTTGCCTTTCACATCCCCAAGGATAACGAAGACATCGTCTACGCTGTTTCCCTTTTTAGAACCTTCAATATTGATTTGAAGGTTTTTTGGGGCGTCCTTGTGAAAAGCAAACCAACAATTCTGTCCGAATATGCCGCTGATATTCATCCAATCGGTAGAATTCTCAGGGGCAATCCGTATCCAGCGCAAGGTATCGGGTCCATGACCCGATACCGCGCCTGCAGTGTCGGTTATCAATCGCTGATACTCGGCAACGATTTTCGCAGTTTCCTGCGTATTTCGCGCCGAATCCGTCACTCATCGTCCTCCGCGTCCAGGAGTTCCATGTTCAGGCCAAGGCCACGCACCTCTTTCACCAGCACGTTGAACGATTCCGGGATACCGGCCTCGAAATTGTCCTCGCCCTTGACGATCGATTCATAGACCTTCGTGCGGCCCGCCACGTCATCCGACTTGACGGTCAGCATTTCCTGCAAGGTATAGGCGGCGCCATAAGCTTCCAGCGCCCAGACCTCCATTTCCCCGAAACGCTGGCCACCGAACTGGGCCTTGCCGCCCAACGGCTGCTGCGTGACCAGGCTGTAGGGGCCGGTGGAGCGCGCGTGGATCTTGTCATCGACAAGGTGGTGCAGTTTCAGCAGGTATTTCACACCCACCGTCACCGGCCGCGCGAACTGTTCGCCCGTGCGCCCGTCGAATAGCACCGACTGGCCCGACTGGCTGAACCCGGCCCGCACGAGAGAGTCGTTCACATCGGCCTCTTTCGCGCCATCGAAGACGGGGGTTGCGATCGGTACGCCGCGGGTGACATTGCCCGCCACCTCCAGCAATTGATCCTCGTCCATGCCGGCAATGCCTTCTTCATAGACATTGTCGCCATAAGCCAGACGCATCGCATCGCGCACCGGGGTCATGTCGCCGGACCGGCGATAATCTTCCAGTGCTTCGTCGATCTTGATCCCCAGGCCGCGTGCGGCCCAGCCCATATGGGTTTCCAGGATCTGACCCACATTCATGCGCGACGGCACGCCCAGCGGGTTCAGAACCAAATCGACGGGGGTGCCATCCGCCAGGAACGGCATGTCCTCCATCGGCACCATGCGCGATACCACGCCCTTGTTGCCGTGGCGGCCGGCCATCTTGTCGCCCGGTTGCAGCTTGCGTTTGACGGCGATGAAGACCTTGACCATCTTCATCACACCCGGCGGCAGATCATCGCCCCGGCGCACTTTTTCCACCTTGTCTTCAAAGCGGTGTTCCAGCGCGCGTTTCTGCGCCTCGAACTGCGCGTTCAGGGCCTCGACCTGTGCGGCCTCGGTTTCGGCGGCCAGGGCCAGATTCCACCAGTTGCCGCGCGACAGATCGTTCAGCACGTCTTCGGTGATCTCGGTATTGGGTTTCAGGCCCTTGGGGCCCTTGACCGCCACCTTGCCCAACAGCATGGCGCGCAGACGCGCATAGATGTTGCGCTCCAGGATCGCCATCTCGTCGTCGCGGTCGCGCGCCAGGCTTTCGACCTCTTCACGCTCGATCTGCAGGGCGCGTTCGTCCTTTTCCACACCGTGGCGGTTGAACACGCGCACCTCGACGACCGTGCCGAAATCGCCCGGCGGCAGGCGCAGCGACGTGTCGCGCACATCGGATGCCTTTTCGCCAAAGATCGCGCGCAGCAGCTTTTCTTCCGGTGTCATCGGGCTTTCGCCCTTGGGGGTGATCTTGCCCACCAGAATATCGCCCGGCCCCACTTCGGCGCCGATATAGACGATGCCCGCCTCGTCAAGGTTGCGCAGGGCTTCCTCGCCGACGTTGGGAATATCGCGGGTGATCTCTTCCGGCCCCAGCTTGGTATCGCGGGCGGCGACCTCAAACTCCTCGATATGGATCGAGGTAAAGACGTCATCGCGGGCGATGCGTTCCGAAATCAGGATCGAGTCTTCATAGTTATAGCCATTCCACGGCATGAACGCGACGACCACGTTCTTGCCCAGCGCCAGTTCACCCAGATCGGTCGAGGGACCATCAGCGATGAACTCGCCCTTGCGCACCGTATCGCCGACCTTCACCAAAGGTTTCTGATTGATGCAGGTGTTCTGGTTGGACCGCTGGAACTTGCGCAACCGGTAGATATCGACGCCGGGATCGCCCGCTTCGATATCGTCAGTCGCCCGCACCACGATCCGCGTCGCATCTACCTGATCAATGATGCCGCCGCGACGCGCCGTAATGGCCGCGCCGGAATCCCGGGCAACGATTTCTTCGATACCCGTGCCGACAAGCGGTGCATCTGCCTGCAGCAGCGGCACGGCCTGACGTTGCATGTTCGAGCCCATTAGCGCGCGGTTGGCGTCGTCGTTTTCCAGAAACGGAATAAGCGAGGCCGCAACCGACACAAGTTGTTTGGGCGACACGTCGATCAGATCGACGGTGCCCTTGGGCGCCAGCATGTAATCGCCCGATTGCCGGGTCGACACCAGATCATTGATGAACCGGCCATCGGCATCCAGATTGGCGTTGGCCTGCGCGATCGTGTGGCGCTGTTCCTCGGTCGCGGACATATAGCTGACGTCGTCCGTCACCTGGCCATCGACCACCTTGCGATAGGGGGTTTCGATAAAGCCGTATTTGTTCACGCGGGCATAGGTGGCCAGGCTGTTGATCAGGCCGATATTCGGACCTTCGGGCGTTTCGATCGGGCACATCCGGCCATAATGGGTCGGGTGAACGTCGCGCACCTCGAACCCGGCACGTTCGCGGGTCAGACCACCCGGCCCCAGCGCCGACAGACGCCGCTTGTGCGTCACTTCGGACAGCGGGTTGGTCTGGTCCATGAACTGCGACAACTGGCTCGAGCCGAAGAATTCACGCACCGCCGCTGCCGCCGGTTTGGCGTTGATCAGGTCCTGCGGCATCACGGTGTCGATCTCGACGCTGGACATGCGTTCCTTGATCGCTCGCTCCATGCGCAGCAGGCCGACGCGATACTGGTTCTCCATCAACTCGCCGACCGAACGCACACGCCGATTACCCAGGTGGTCGATATCGTCGATATCGCCCTTGCCGTCGCGCAGCTCGACCAGCGCCTTGACGCAGGCGATGATATCCTCACGGCGCAGCGTGCGCTGGGTGTCGGGCGCATCAAGCGCCAGGCGCATGTTCATCTTGACCCGGCCGACGGCCGACAGATCATAGCGTTCGGAATCAAAGAACAGGGTCTCGAACAGGTTGGTGGCCGCCTCGACGGTGGGCGGTTCGCCCGGCCGCATGACGCGATAGATATCCATCAGCGCCGTGTCGCGATGCATGTTCTTGTCGATCGCCATCGTGTTGCGGATATAGGGTCCGACATTGATGTTATCGATATCCAGAACCGGAACATCGGTGATGCCCGCATCCATCAGCTCTTTGAGTGTGCCGCCGGAAACCTCGCCGTTCTTGTCCAGCTCCCAGGTCAGCTCGTCACCGGCTTCGACATAGATCGCGCCGGTTTCCTCGTTGATGATATCCTTGGCAGCGAATTTGCCAATGATGTGATCGAACGGCACCAAAAGCTTGGTAACCTTGCCTTCGTCAACCAGTTTCTTGACAGCGCGCGGCGTAACTTTTTCACCGGCCTTGGCAATGACTTCGCCGGTATCGGCATCGACCAGATCAAAGCCCGGACGGGTGCCGCGCACCCGCTCGGGGAAGAACCGGGTGACCCAGCCCTTGTTCTTCTTCAGCTTGTATTCGATCGTATCGTAATAGGCATCCATGATGCCTTCCTGATCCAGCCCCAGCGCATAAAGCAGCGTGGTCACGGGCAGCTTGCGACGCCGGTCGATGCGGGCGAACACATTGTCCTTGGCATCGAATTCGAAATCCAGCCAGGATCCGCGATACGGAATGATCCGGCACGCGAACAGCAGCTTGCCCGAAGAATGGGTCTTGCCCTTGTCATGGTCAAAGAACACGCCCGGGCTGCGGTGCATCTGGGAAACGATGACGCGCTCGGTGCCGTTGACGACAAAGGTGCCGTTCTGGGTCATCAGGGGCATGTCGCCCATGAAAACGTCTTGTTCCTTGATATCCTTGACCGATTTCGCACCGGTATCTTCGTCGATATCGAATACGATCAGGCGCAGCGTGACCTTCAGCGGCGCGCTGTAGGTCATGTCGCGCTGCATGCATTCCTCGACGTCGTATTTCGGCTTGTCCAGCTCATAGCGGACGAATTCCAGCACGGCGGTTTCGTTGAAATCCTGGATCGGGAAAACCGACTGGAACACGCCCTGAATGCCCTCACCATCGGTGGGCTTTGGCTGGTCGCCGGAATTCAGAAACAGATCATAAGAGGATTTCTGAACCTCGATGAGGTTCGGCATTTCCATGACTTCACGGATTTTGCCATAAAATTTGCGGAGTCGCTTTTGGCCGAGATAAGACTGCGCCATGCGTATATTCACCTTTCGTCTGTCGCGTCGCGCCATGCCGTCGGGCCCCGGCTGCGCGCCGCTCACGAATGAAGGGGGTAGGTTCAATTCCCGCAGACCGTCCCACCGGCTGCTCCCGAACCATTAACCGCGCCCTGGGAAACACCCCTTTTCCACGGGGTCCTTTCCAAGACAGGTTAGGCCGGACCCGGAAAACCCCCGGATCCAGCCATTTCTCATCGAACGCGGCCCAACGCCGCGCCTGATTACTTGACCTCGACTTCGGCGCCAGCCGCTTCGAGTTTCGCCTTGATGTCGGCAGCTTCTTCTTTCGAAACGCCTTCTTTCACGGCTTTGCCACCGGCATCGACCAGGTCTTTGGCTTCTTTCAGGCCCAGACCGGTGATAGCGCGGACTTCCTTGATCACGTTGATCTTCTGGGCGCCAGCGGCCTTCAGGATCACAGTGAATTCAGTCTGCTCTTCTTCTTTGGCAGCGTCGCCGCCGCCAGCCGGACCGGCCATCATCACAGCGCCGCCAGCGGCGGGCTCGATGCCGTATTCGTCTTTCAGGATCGTTTTCAGTTCCTGAGCTTCGAGAAGCGTGAGGTTCACGATCTCTTCAGCGAGTTTTTTCAGATCAGCCATTTCGGTTTTCCGTTCTTTCAGATGTGTTCCAACGTGGGTCGCTTCGACCCTACGACAGGTTCAAGTTGCTCAGGCGGCTTGCGCACGCTCCTCGATGGTCGAGAGGATGCTCGCGATGTTCGAAGCAGGCGCGCCAATGGCACCAGCGATGTTCGAAGCAGGGGCACCGATACAGCCAACGATCGAAGCGATAAGCTCCTCACGCGACGGCATGGCGGCCACGGCTTTCACACCGGCCGGATCCAGGGCCGTTCCACCCATTGCACCGCCCAGAAGAACGAACTTGTCGTTATCCTTGGCGTATTTCTCGGCGACCTTGGCGGCTGCCACGGGGTCTTCCGAATAGGCGAGAACGGTCATACCCGTCAGAAGGTTCGCAATGCTTGCGCAAGGCTTTCCCTCAAGGGCGATTTTGGCGAGCTTGTTCTTGGCAACGCGCACGGACCCGCCAGCTTCGCGCATACGCGCACGCAGGTCCTGCATCTGGGCAACCGTGATACCTGCGTAGTGTGCGACCACGACCACGCCAGAGCTTTCAAAGATCTGGCCGAGCTCTTCGACCAGTTTTTCTTTCTGGGCTCTATCCACAGTTTCACTCCAAGTATGGGGAGCTTGCACCCCCCGGCTCAGTTTAGCCCCGGAAAGGAACCCGGGGCGTTCAGGTCCGTTTTACGGGGCTGCGCCAACACCGCCCGAAGAAAACCTTCGGTCAATCTGGTCATATCCCGTCTCAGGCAGGGAATTAAGGCCACATATGCAACCACCCACCGTCTTGGACGAAAAGCAGCAAAGCGCGCGACGAATCGCACGCTTCATTGCCAGACTGCTAACTAATCAGAAAGCGCACCGGTTCCAACCCCTCTTTTGCAGGAATTGTGAAATGAAAGCGAGCGCCGCAAATCATGCGACGCCCGCCCCATTTCGATTTCGATGGCTCAGTTGCCAGTCGCCGAAGTGATGTCGACCGAAACGCCCGGCCCCATCGTCGATGACAGCGACACCTTTTTCATATAGGCGCCCTTGGCACCGGTTGGCCGTGCCTTCTGAACCGCATCGACAAAGGCGCGCACGTTCTCGACCAGCTTGGCCTCGTCGAACGAAACCTTGCCAACGCCGGCATGCACCACACCGGCCTTTTCGGCCTTGAACTGCACTTCGCCGCCCTTGGCAGCCTCGACAGCCGCTTTCACGTCCATCGTCACCGTGCCGACCTTGGGGTTCGGCATCAGGTTGCGTGGGCCCAGGATCTTGCCCAGACGACCGACGATCGGCATCATGTCCGGCGTCGCGATGCAACGGTCGAACTCGATCTTGCCCGACTGGATGGTTTCCATCAGATCCTCGGCGCCGACGATATCGGCCCCGGCTTTCTGTGCCTCGTCCGCCTTGGCGCCGCGTGCGAACACGGCAACGCGCACGGTCTTGCCGGTGCCGTTGGGCAGGCTGACCACGCCGCGCACCATCTGGTCGGCGTGACGCGGGTCAACGCCCAGATTCAGCGCGATCTCGACGGTTTCGTCGAATTTCGACTTGGCGTTGCCCTTGATCAGCGCAACCGCTTCCTCGACCGACAGGTTATCCTTGCCAGCAAAGGCTTCCCGCGCTGCGCGCGTGCGTTTTCCGAATTTTGCCATGACGATTACCCCTTCACCTCAATACCCATCGAGCGGGCGGATCCCAGGATGATCTGCATCGCCGCCTCGACATCATTGGCGCTCAGATCCTTCATCTTGGCTTCGGCGATTTCACGCACCTGCGCCACGGTCACGGTGCCCGCGACGACATGCCCCGGCTTGACCGAGCCCTGCGGGCGGTTGCGCTTTCCGACCGGCTTCAGGCCGGCGGCTTTTTTCAGGAAAAACGACGCCGGCGGCGTCTTGATGTCATCGTGAAGGACTTGTCCTGATAATAGGAAATCACGGTCGGGCACGGCGAACCGGGCTCCATTTCCTGCGTGCGGGCGTTGAACGCCTTGCAGAATTCCATGATGTTGATGCCGCGCTGACCCAGCGCCGGCCCGACGGGCGGGGACGGATTGGCCTGCCCGGCCTTAATTTGCAGCTTCAGCTGCCCTACTAGCTTCTTGGCCATCTGGCCTTCTCCTTTTCACCGCACCGTTCCCCACGCGAGGGGCGGCGCATCGGTTTAGTGGTCCGGCCTACCGGGCGCGCCCGGCTGCCTCCCACGACACATCACGTCAGGCGGTTTTGGATACCTGCGTGAATTCCAGCTCGACCGGGGTGGCCCGGCCAAAAATCGAAACTGTGACCTTCAGGCGCTGATGGGCGTCATCGACATCCTCGACCATACCCGAAAAGCCCTCGAACGGGCCGTCGGTCACATTCACCTGTTCGCCGATTTCATAGATGATCAGCGAACGCGGCGTTTCGGCCGTTTCGTCGGTGCGATCCAGAATCGCGCTCATGTCCGCATCGCGCATCGGCATGGGGCGACCCTGCGGCCCCAGAAAGCCCGTCACACGGTTGATCGAATTGATCAGGTGATAACCCTTGTCCGACATTTCCATATGCACCAGAACATAGCCCGGCATCAGCCGGCGCTCGCTCGTCACCTTCTTGCCCCGGCGCACCTCCATCACCTCTTCGGTGGGCACCAGAACTTCGTCGATATCGTCTTCCAACGCCTGTTCGATGACAGCCTGCCTGATCTGTTCGGCGATCTTCTTTTCGAAATTCGACAGAACGCTAACCGAATACCACCGCTTCGCCATCTTGTCTGTTACCTCGTGCCCTCCGACGTTGCCGCCGAAACTTTAAATTCCGTCAGACGGTTACACCGCCTGCCCTGACCAACAAAAACAGCGCGCAACCCGAATCGTTGCACGCCGGTTATCCGAAGGTGTGACCGCATAACAGACCCCGGCCCGCCATTTCAAGGCCGACACCCGGAAAATCAGCTGCCGAAATATCCCAGCAGCGTCGTCAGCCCCATGCGAATGACCAGATCAACCAGCGAAAAGAAGATCGCGGCCAGCGCGGCCAGCGCAACCACCATGCCCGTGGTCAGCAATACCTCGCGCCGCGAGGGCCAGACCACCTTGGAAATCTCGGATCGGGTCTGTTGTAGAAACTGAAGCGGGTTTGCCTTGGCCATCTGGTGCCTCTGAGTGCTGTCAACCGTGGCCAGATACGCGCAACGGTCGGGGAATTCAAGGCAACAAGACTGCGTTGCCAAAATCTTGCGCCTTGCCTCCCGGCCCCGGCTATCTTGGGCGCAGCCTGTCGAAGACCGGCTCGCCTGCGGCGATCACATGAAACGGCTGCTTGTCGATGGCATAAATCGCCATTTGCGGCGCGCCGAACTGCGAAGGATCATCCAGCGTGCCCACCTTGACCACGATCAGATCGCGCCCCGGCAGGCGCGTCACCAGATGCGTGCCGCAGGTTGGGCAAAACTCTCGGGTGACCGGGTGATCCAGATCGCTGCGGGTAAACTGCTTGGGGCTGCCCGATATGAAGGAAAACCCGCCCAGCGGCATCGTCATGAAGAAATTCGGACCGCCCCCGGAAATATACTGGCACTCGCGGCACAGGCATTCAGCCTTCAAGACCGGCTCTCCCTCGGCCTGATATCGCACCGCGCCACAATAACACCCACCTGTCAAAGTCATGCTTCCCCCCCTGTGGAACCGGCAACGGGAATCGCTGCCGGTATCAGTCTAGCAGAGGGTTTTCTGCGGGACGGAAGAAAAAACCGACCTGCCAGGCGCCTTGACTGTGCAAGCGAAAGTCGCGTTCACGTGGTTCGCCATCCTTATCGCGCCGCCGCCACATAGGCTGCGTAACCTATCAGCATCAGAATACCGGCGACGCGGCCCAGCCTTGGCCGTGTCAGCAACAAGATGGTCAGAACGATCGACACCGCGATCATGATCGGCAGGTCGAATGTCAGAAACCGCGGAGCGACCGGAATGGGGGCGATGATCGCCGTCACACCCAGAATACCGAACACGTTGAAAATATTCGATCCTACGATATTGCCAATCGCAATCTCTGACTGCCGGCGAAACGCCGCGATAAGTGAGGTCGCCAGTTCGGGAAGCGACGTTCCAACGGCGACGATGGTCAGGCCGATGAAGGCCTCTGATACGCCAAAATCCCGGGCGACCGATACTGCGCCGTCAACCAGGAATCTTGCGCCGAACATCAGCGCAACAAGGCCACCCGCAATCCATAGCAGCGACAGCCAAACAGGCATTGGTGCGGTCAGCCCCTCGTCATCGGCGCAATGTGTGCCGCGCGCAAGAAATGCCCAGCCCAGATAGACGAACAATCCAGCCACCAGAGCCGCACCCGCCAGCCGCCCAATCTCACCCAGGGCAAAAAGCGGAACTAGCGAGAATGCCGCGGCGATCATCAGGCCGGTATCGCGCCGCAAAGTGTCCCCCGCGACGCGGATCGGCCAGATCAGGGCGGTCAGACCGACAATCAGCAAGATATTGGCGATGTTCGACCCGATGATATTGCCGATCGCAATATCTGGTGCGCCTTGCAGGGCCGCTTGAACCGACACCAGCAGTTCGGGGGTAGATGTCCCGAAGCCGACGACAGTCAACCCGATGATCAAAGGTGAAATCGCCAGTCGCCGCGCGATGCTTACGCTGCCCCGAACAAGCGCTTCGCCACCAAAAAACAGACCGGCCAAGCCGATCAAAATATAAAGGTAATCCAATGAAGTCCCCCGAAGATGACCCGCATCATTACGAAAATCATCATGAAAACAGGACGTAGTTGCAGGAGTGGGGCGTTTCAAGAAGACCGGAGATGAGTATTCTTTGGTCTTGCCCGCATCACCGCGAGCACGACCTCATGTCGCCGTCACCTTGCAGGCGCGGACCATGAAACTAACCTTGCGACATATCCGAAAACAGTCCTGGCAGGGGTTGGGGGACTCGAACCCACGACCCTCGGTTTTGGAGACCGATGCTCTACCAACTGAGCTAAACCCCTAGGACCAGGCTGCGAGTTACGGCAGGGCGGCGGTAAAATCAAGGGGCGATCTGCGCGGGCGGGCTGGTTTTGAACAATCGGCGATGTTACGCATCCGTCATGGATATGCCCGCGCCACGCTCAATCGATGTTTTCGCACGCGCGCCCTGGCGGCACCTGCTCGACAGGGTTCTGGCGCCAGCACGCAGCGTGCCGACCATGCTGAGCGATGATGAGCAACGGCTTTATGTCTGGCTGTCCGCGATCTGGGCGCAGGGGGCAGGTGAAATCGTCGATCTGGGGTGCTTTGCCGGCGGATCGACCGCGCGACTGGCGCTGGGGCGGGCCATGTCCGGCCTGCCGGTCGGGGTTCATGCCTATGACCGCTTTACCGCCGATGAAGGCGTTAAACAGAAAATCCTGTATCCTGCGGGCCTTCCCCTCTTTGCCGGAAACGACATCCTGCCGATTGCCCGCCGCATGCTGGAACCCTGGCAGGATGCGATAACGCTTTATCCCGGCGAGATCGAAGACAATGGATGGGATGGCGGCCCGATCGAGGTTCTGACCCTGGATGCGGCCAAATCGGCCTCGGCGATGGATGCGATTTCGGCAGAGTTCTTTCCGCATCTGGTTTCAGGCCAGTCGGTGGTCGTACAACAGGATGCATTGTTCTGGCGACAACCCTGGATCGTGGCCCAGATGGAAATGTTGTCCGATCATTTCACACCCGTTGCGTTTTGCGCACCCGGCAGCATCGTCTATCTGTGCAGGCGTGCGCCCGACGCGGCTACGCTGGCCCAAGCCAGCTTTGCCCATATCGAGGATGATCGCCTGATCGACTGGCTGTCAAAGGCGCGAACCCGGCTGGCCAGATACCGGCAAGGAATGCGGTTGGATCAGATGATTCAGGCCGTCAAGGATAATCCGCGAACCCGCGATGCCTGGAGCATCGTCTGACATGTTCACGGATCAATCAGCCGCCGCGTCACAAAGGTGATCTGACACATCAGGTCAGCCTCGGACGCGGCGCGCAACTTTATTCCATCCGCGCAGGCGATCAGCAGTTGGGCCCGCGCGCGCGGATCCGGATGGCCAGCATCCGTCAGAAGCTGGGTGATGCGGTTGAGCAACCAGTCATCCAGGGCCGCGAATTCAGCCCCGGCAAAGCGGCTTTTGTCGGCCATCAGCTCCTGTACCTGATCCGTCGTCGACAGCAACTGGAACAGCGCTGCGAATTTTGCGCCCAACCCGGCGATGATCCGGTCCGTGATCGGGGCCGGTGTGGCAAGGGCGGCGTCGGTCCGGGCGCGCAGACGGTCAACCACCCGCAAGATGCCTGCGCGAAACACGCTCTCTTTATCGGGGAAATAGGCATATAGAGTTGGCTTGGCGATCTGCGCCGCCCGGGCGATGGATTCCATGCTGGTGCCGCGCAAACCGGCCTTCAGGAACAGCGGCTCCGCCGCGTCCAGGATTTGTTCACGCCGCCTGTCCGATCTGCTTTGGGATTTTGTTGTCATATTTCCAGTTGGGTATTGATTTTACTATTTTAACGATAAATGTATATTTCGTTCAGTTTCAACACAAGAGGCGCGCATATGTCCGACACTGTTCTTCTGACCGGGATCACCGGTTTCATTGGTGGCCATATCGCGCAAGAGTTGCTGCGGGCCGGCTATTCGGTTCGGGGCAGCCTGCGCAACCCGGCCCGCGCGGATACGGTGCGCGACGCACTTGCCGCCGCCGGGACGGATATATCGCACCTGTCATTCGTCACGCTGGACCTGCTGAAGGATGATGGCTGGGCCGGGGCAGTCGAGGACGCGCGCTATGTCATCCATTCGGCCTCACCATTTGTGACCGCCATGCCGAAAGACCCGCTGGAGCTTATCCGCCCGGCGGTCGAGGGAACCGAGCGCGCGCTGAATGCGGCCCTTGCGGCGGGCGTGGAACGTATCGTTCTGACATCCTCGATGGTTGCGATACTGGACGGGCACGGCGCAGATGGCCCCGCACGTTTCACCGCCGCCGACTGGTCCGATCTGGAGAGCGGCAGGATGAACGCCTATGCGCAATCCAAGACCCGCGCCGAACGCCGTGCCTGGGAGATCGTCGAGCAGGCCGGGCGGCGAGATGCGCTGGCGGTGATCAATCCCGGCCTGGTGCTGGGGCCGATGCTGGACGACGATCCGGGCACATCGGGCGCGCTGGTGCAGCGACTGCTGAAAGGATCGGTGCCCGCAGCGCCGGATATGTGGCTGCCGGTGGTCGATGTGCGCGATCTGGCGCGCATCCATGTCGCGGCGCTGAGCGATCCGGCCGCGGGCGGGCGGCGCCATGTCGCGGCCTTCGGGGATGCCTCGCTGATGGATATGGGTCAGGCGCTGAAAGCGGCCTTTCCGGCCTATGGGCGCAAGATGCCGCGTTTCGTCATGCCGAACTGGATGGTGCGGATCTATGCGCTGTTCGATGCCGATGCCCGCAGCACGCTGGAAGGTCTGGGCCACCGGCCAAAGTTCGAAGCCAATTCCGGCTATCTGCTGGGGCGCGACCCGATCGCGGTGGATCAGGCGATCGTGGCGACGGGGCAAAGCCTGATCGAACGGCGACTGGTTTGATGGAAACGGGGGGCTGTCTGCCCCCCGCACCCCCCGAGAGTATTTTCACCAAGAAGATGGGCCGGAAACGAAAAGGGCCGCCCGAAGGGGGCGGCCCGATGACGCGGTTCGAGTATTGCGATTACTCGATGATTTTGGACACGACGCCTGCGCCGACGGTGCGGCCGCCTTCGCGGATGGCGAAGCGCAGTTTTTCTTCCATGGCGATCGGCGCGATCAGTTCAACGTTGAACTTCAGGTTGTCGC